>JAWVWZ010000382.1:0-1500 GCA_033723505.1 Hydrogenovibrio sp. | reverse complement strand
TTGGCTGGTTTGAATGGAGATTTGTTGAAACGGTTTCAGGAAAGTATCATCCTGAGAGTTTTCACCGAAACCGAGAACACAATCTCCCAGGCCCGAGCCTGAAATTTTGCTGGCATGAATGTCTTTGTGTTCACGCAGCGCATAAACGATCCGGCTCAAAGTTTGATCATTAACCCCCAGTGCATCCATGAGCCCTTGGTAAGTGTTTATCAGGTGATAAAACGCTTCCATGTTATTTTCCTGAAGGCTATTGAAGGCTTTTTTGGTGACGCTGCCCATCAAGTGATAGAGTTCGTCCAGCAGTTTCGGCTGGGTTTGCCAGTCTGAGCTGACTTTCTGTAAAACTTCACCCGTCGGGGTTTTGTAGCCACTGTAAATCAGCGACAAAGGCAGGGTTTTATCGATTTTGCTGATGGTCTGTTTTTTCGGATTGAATAAAATCATGCCGCCGGCGAGACTGGCAGCCAGGTCGGTACCCGAACCGCGTCCTTGAACCTGTTGGATAATCTTGTGTCCAATCTGGAAGGTTTCGATTCGAGTGAGTTTTTTGCGCAAGTGAAATAACACGCCGCCGAGCATGGCTGCCAAAACGGCTGCCGAACTGCCCAATCCGAGTGTGGATTCGAATTCACTGCGAATCTCAATATTGAAACCGTGACTCAACTCCGGTCGGAAGTGGCGAAGCGTCGCCATGACCCAGCGTAAAGCGGTGTGGTCTTCAAGGGTATCCAGCGAGGTCTGGTGTTCTCCCAAAGCAGAAAGGATATGGATCTGCTTATCACTTCGACTTTCCCAGTCGATAGTGATCCTTTGATTTAATGCTGTCGCAATGGCTCGATGTCCAAAAACGACACTATGTTCTCCCATAATCATTAAATTGGCGGGAGCGCTACTCGACCATTTCACATTGACTTCCTTTTTCGCTGATGTTGATCGCAATGCAATTATACCCATAGCGTTTGCATAGCGCTAAGGGGGCGGCAGGGCTGAGACAAAGCAAGACGCCTCCTTGCGTTCCTTTGTGACTGCCCGCGCCGCAAATTTTAGCCGCATGGTTCGGCGTCTGTTGCAATTCATGGATGAAATGTTGCACCTTTTCCGGCACCACCTGCAGTTCTTCCAGTAAGCTTTCGTTGTCTCGAATGCCTGCTCTTAATAATTCCGAATTTTGGTCTTGCCAGGCGGATTCTATGGCTTCCGTCGTCTGCGCGAAACGTTTCCAAATAGGATGGCTTTGTGGAAATTGGTTTCGAACGAAGTTGACCACTTGTCCGGTGGTGGGTTCGGGCGTGCCTGTGTCGATCAACCAGCCGCTGAACGAATGGGCTTCGAGCGGTTGGAAAGGGTGATCTGTTTGGTAATGCAATAAGCCGCCGTGAAAAATGGTTGCCGGGTCGATGCCACTCGATTTTCCATGTTGCCTGGCTTCAATGGTTTTTGCCAATGCCAGCAGTTCTAAAGCGTTGAGTTTTTGACCATGATGGAGAAAGAGGCTATGCA
>JAWVWZ010000381.1:0-1525 GCA_033723505.1 Hydrogenovibrio sp. | reverse complement strand
GTCGCTCTTTCGGCGAGAATTTTCTCATAGTAGCCAAACATTCCCTCTGATCCGGTCACGACTTCTGCATTGGGATTTTTCGGCAGCCCCCACTGGCTTAACTGTTCGATCATGTCATTATAGTGCTCGGGCAGCGGCCAGTCTTCGGAGATCTGCCCCCAACCATAAAGATAAAAACTCAGGTGCCTTTCTGCAGCGATCCTGGCGTCCAGTTGTCGTAAAGATCCGGCAGCTGCATTTCGAGGGTTGGCAAAGGCTCTGTCGCCTTTTTCCACCTGCTGACGATTCAGTTCACTGAACGCCACTTTACTCATAAAAACTTCGCCGCGAACTTCCAGAATTTCCGGATAGTCAGTACCCGCCAATTTAAGCGGAATGGAATAAATGGTTTTAATATTCTGAGTGACATCTTCGCCGACTTTGCCATCCCCGCGAGTGGTCGCCTGAACCAATAAGCCTTTTTCGTAGCGAATATTGATTGCCAAACCATCCATTTTCGGTTCTGCCGAGAATTCGATTCGTTGATTGGGTAACCGTTCTTCAATCCGCTTGAGAAAAGACTCAAGATCTTCATCACTAAACGCATTGTCCAAAGAGTACATCGGAACAGCATGAGTAACTGAAACGAACTTATCTAACGGTCGATCTCCAACTCTTTGACTGGGGGATTCCGGTAGAATCCAATCGGGATGGGTCTGTTCGATTTGAACCAACTGATGATACAACCGGTCATATTGCGGGTCGCTGATCAATGGTTCATCTAATACATAATATTGGTAGCTGTGTTTGTTCAGTTCTGCGACAAGGGATTGGTAGTCGGAAAGCGTGCTATTCATGTATGTCGGGCAGTCAACTAAATCGCTTTCGATTCATACGCGACCGCTTCATCTCTCATCTGTTGTAAATCGGATTCCTTGATCAGATGGCGTTCACCATTATACAAACGGCCATTTAATCGCTGTGAGATCTTTCTCGCCATCATAATCATATCGTGCATGACTGCCGGTGCTTTCACCGTGGTCGGCAACTCCAGAATCAATACCACACCCGGCGTTTTAAATTCATTATTGGTCGGCTGGTCAAGTGGAAAAGTACCCGGTTCAAGCAAGTTTGCGACGCGGATAATTTCATTGCCCATGGAATCTTTTTTCACAAAGATATTATTTTCAGATGGCGACAAACCAACGCCTTGAAGTGTCTGGTTGACTTTTGGCCATAAAAATTCTTCGGTCCCCATAACGATCAGGACAAACACCTGTGGCTCGGTTTTCTCCACGTTATCCTTTTGCTGGGAAATTTCTTCTGCAGTGGTGGAAGGTTTTTTCGGTACGCCGAAAGAAGGCATGTCTGGCGTGCTCGTTTCAGGCACGAAGCCCTCAACCGGAGTGATATCCTCGGCTTCTATCACAATGTGTTTAGCCGTTTTGACTTCTTCGATCACCGGTTCCGGTTCTGATTTAGGGGGTTCAAACCCTTCTCCAAACGAAAGTCCTAACTGATTCTCGGGAACTTCTTCCTCAATATG
>JAWVWZ010000380.1:0-1537 GCA_033723505.1 Hydrogenovibrio sp. | reverse complement strand
GGTTTCCATGTTGAAATTCGGCATCGCCTGC
This sequence comes from Hydrogenovibrio sp., assembly GCA_033723505.1. GTDB lineage: Bacteria > Pseudomonadota > Gammaproteobacteria > Thiomicrospirales > Thiomicrospiraceae > Hydrogenovibrio. The sequence goes on along the minus strand of JAWVWZ010000380.1, from coordinate 1,506 downwards.
TGCAGACGTTTTTCCCGATGGGTTAAAAATTCCTTCAACTGATCGTTCATATAAATGATGTTATAGTGGCTGTCGGCCATCATGATATTACTGCTCATCTTATCGAGCGCTAACTGAAGCTGGCTGGCTTTATCCAGCTGATATGCAGTGGCTTCACGGCTTTCCAGCACAGCCTGATTGGTGGCAATCAGCCCGGAAATCACTCGGCCAGTATGACTTTCCGGTCTATAAGGCTTGCGAGAGACCGAGTGGCCACTGGCCAAGGCTCTTAAGGATTGAGACGTATATTGCAGGAAGCGAGACAAACCATTGCCATACCAGGCGATCATTGCAAACATCACGGCAAATATCGCCAGCGTCATCCCCTTGGAAGCCATGCCCATCCAGTCAACCACCAACAACGGAATCAGGCCGAACACCAGCCCGATAAACATCAATTGAATGGTCGGTGACCATTTAGCGAAAATGTTCAGAGATGAAAAATCCATGCCTTGATAGACCTGACCGTGCTTGATTTTCAGACGCCCTGCCTGGATTTCTTTATAGGCTTTTGCGGCCGCTTGCTTTTCCGCGTCGGCCGGCCGAGTGCGCACCGACATATAGCCAATGATTTTATCGCCGTCGAACAAAGGCGTCGCTTCGGCCTTGACCCAATAAAATCCGCCATCCTTACGACGGTTTTTGACGAATTGCGTCCAGGGAATCCCATTCTTCAAGTCTCGCCACATATCAGCAAAGACCGCTGAAGGCACATCGGGGTGACGAATCATATTGTGAGGCTGACCGATCAATTCCGCCCGGGTAAAGCCACTGGCAGCTTCAAAAGCATCATTACACTCGATAATCGTGCCCTGAAGGTCGGTTTTGGAAACCAAAGTGATGTCTTCCGGAACGATGTATTCCTGGTCTGTGACCGGTTGGTTGTTTCTCATTCGTGCTCCCCTATCCCTGATTTAATTATTTAACTTAGTCATGGAACATTTCTGAAATCGAATGGATTTCAGGCAAAATATCGATAAAACAATCGACAAAATATGGGTCGAAATGCTCTCCCCGTTCTTTTTTCAATAAATCAACCGCCTTTTCTATGGTCCAGGCCTGCTTATAAGGCCGACTGGAAGTCAAGGCATCGAAAACATCTACGATAGCAACGATCCTGCCAGAAACCGGAATCTCTTCTCCTGCCAGGCCATTCGGATACCCTTTACCGTTGTATTTTTCATGATGGGTCATAACGATTTCATAAGCATATTGCAAAACCGGGGCCGTTCCGCCAGATAAAATCTCACCACCGATTTCGACATGCTTTTGCATTTCGAGATACTCTGTTTCCGTCAACTTGCCCGGTTTGAGCATAATCGAATCTGACACACCAATCTTACCGATATCGTGCATCGGTGAAGCGATCTTGATCAGATGGCACTGCTGCTCGTCCAAGCCGATTTTTCTTGCCAGGGCTTCGGCATACAAGCTGACCCGCTTGACGTGATTTCCTGTTTCGTTATC
>JAWVWZ010000379.1:0-1541 GCA_033723505.1 Hydrogenovibrio sp. | reverse complement strand
TTTAGAAAAGCTAACCGGGACCTGCTCTATCGACTGGGGTTTGCCGGTTTTGCAATGATGAATGTCATGTGGTTTTCGGTGGCGTTGTATACCGGCGCAGATGAAGAAAGCGAATTTAGAAATTATTTTCACTGGATTGAGTTTTTAATTGCGACGACAGTCATCGTCTATTCGGCGAAACCCTTTTTTCAGGGGGCTTGGACCTCGCTTAAATCTCGCAATATCGGGATGGATGTCTCGATTTCATTAGGGGTGCTAACCACCTATTTATATTCCTTCTGGGTCACCATTGACACCAATCACCCTGGTGAAGTTTATTTCGACACCATGGTTGATTTTGTCTTTCTGTTGTTGATCGGGCGCTACTTGGAAGCCATCTCGAAAAACAAAGCGGTGGATGCAACCCGAAGGTTGGTAGAACTCCAGCCCAAAGTGGCCCGATTGCAGACCGAAAATGGGGTCGAGATCGTTTCGGTGACGCGATTGAAGAAAAACGATTTGGTTGTCGTCAAGCCCGGGGATCAGATTCCCGTAGATGGAAAGATCATTTCCGGTGTCGGTAACGTCGACGAATCCATGTTGAGTGGAGAATCGGCGGAAATCTTCAAAGAAGAAGGGATGACCGTTTCTGCCGGAACCATCAACCTGGATGGTTCCTTGACAGTTCAGGTCGCCGCAATCCTGCAAGATACCATGTTGGGCAAGATTGTCGATATGGTCGAAGATGCTCAGGGTGAAAAGGCTCCGATACAGTGCACGGCAGAGAAAATCATGCCGTGGTTTGTCACCGTGATTATCGTCCTGGCAACCTTGAGCTTTGTTTACTGGATTCTGGCTGCCGATTTGGAAACGGCGATGATCGCCGCAACATCCGTCCTGATTATTACATGCCCTTGTGCATTCGGATTGGCGACGCCAATGGCGACCGCGGTTGCCTCTGGTGTGTCCGCTTCTCACGGTATTTTGGTCAAAAACGGCGCGATTCTGGAAATCCTGAACCATGTCGATCATTTCGTGTTCGATAAAACCGGTACGCTGACCAAAGGGCAAATGCAGTTAGTCGACAGTCATTTTGTGGATTCGGTTGCTGATCAGGAAGCATTACTGGCCGATATCTATCGTATTGAATTCCATTCGGAGCATAGTTTGGCCAAGGCGGTTTGTAGCAGCCTGAAAGAAAGTCATCCGCACTTATTGAACCGTAATCTGGATTTAGATCTGTTTCAGGCGCATCCCGGTAAGGGGGTTGAGGCCAAATACCAAAGGCGGCATTACCTTCTAGGCACGGCCAGTTGGTTGACCAGTTATGGCATGGCACTGCCGGATGACTTGGTTGCATTGGAAGCACAAAGAGCACAACTCGGTCAAACCGCGATTTGGGTGGCCTGTGATCAAGCGGTCATTGGGATTCTGTTCCTGGAAGATGAACTGAGGGAAGATGCACGTGAACTGATAGCTCGCCTGAAAGCGAAAGGGAAGGCGTTGACGCTTCTCAGCGGGGATCGAACCGTGGTTGCTCAGACTGTTGCGGAGAAGGTTGG
>JAWVWZ010000378.1:0-1548 GCA_033723505.1 Hydrogenovibrio sp. | reverse complement strand
TCGTCGTGGCGTTTTTTGAAATAGCTCGATACCCGCTTTTTCAGATTCTTCGCCTTACCGACATAAATAATGGTGTCGTTGGCGTCGATCATCTGATAGACACCGGGGCGCTCGGTTAAATTCTTTAGAAAAGATTGAATATCGAATTTCACGGTAAATTGCTTGTTTTTCGTTGAGTTCTATCGGTTAAAATGAAGTCATTCTGGTAATTTGACGGACAAAATCGTCACCGACAATTAGCTTCTTTTAATGGTTTAAGCTCGTCTTTTTCAACGAGCCAACAGGTAAATTATAAGGCATTTCTTATGGACAATCAGAACGATGGCATGAATCGTCTTGCCCAAGCGGCGGAATCTTTTATCAAACAGGAGCGTTGGAGCCGACGTTGGTCGAACTTATTAAAGTTCGCAGTCGTCGCCTACCTTTTCATCTCGATCGCCATGTTGACCGGTCAATGGGTCGACACAGATGAAGTCGTTGCCGGCAAACACGTCGCCGTCGTCAAACTCAACGGCGCCATTATGCCGGACAGCAAAACCAGTGCAGATGTCATCAACCCTTTACTGGATGAAGCCTTTCAGGATGAAGATGCGGCAGCCGTTGTCATCAAAGCCAACTCCCCTGGAGGAAGTCCTGTTCAAGCGGCAATGATCAATGATGAGATCACCCGTTTGAAAAACTTATACAACAAACCGGTTTACGCCGTCGTCGAAGACATGTGTGCGTCCGGCTGTTACTATGCCGTTGCCGCGGTTGATGACATCTACGCAAATAAAGGCTCGATTATCGGCTCCATCGGTGTGCGTATGGATACTTTCGGCGCCACCGAATTAATGAAAAAAATCGGCATCGAAAACCGTTCCATGCATTCCGGAAAACATAAGACGTTTATCGATCCTTTCAGCAAGAAGGATGAGGTCGGCCGTCAATTTTTCCAAAAAGAAATTCTGGACCGCACCCATCAACAGTTTATCGATGCGGTGCGCAAAGGTCGTGGCGACCGTTTGATCGAAACTCCTGACACCTTCACCGGCCTGGTTTGGCTTGGAGATGCCGCGGTTAAGAACGGGATGATCGATGGCTTGGGCGACCTGGGGTATGTGATGCGCAATATCGTCAAGGTGAAGGAAGCCAAAGTGTATGAGGGCAAGAAATCGTTTGTCGAACAGTTGATGGGAGACATTACCACCGAAACGGCAACCAAACTGTCTTTGTATTTAACCGGCTTGAAATAAGCCCTTTTCATTCCTCGTTTCAAAGCCCTGTCGATCTTCCAATCACAGGGCTTTTTTATTGCCTAGAAAACCTCTCCCCCTCCTATTTGCTTACGACAGGCATAAAAAAACCCGCAATCAGCGGGCTTTTATTTGAACCAAGGTCATCCTAGGCGACGGCGACCCCGATATCCGACAGCTTTTTAGGCGTTTCGACTTGGTAGTCCGCCATTTCGTCAAACTGTAGATAGCGATAGACATCGTCCGCCATGGTATCCAGCATCGCCACCGCCTTCAGATATTCCTCCATTGTCGGAATGCGGCCCAATGAAGC
>JAWVWZ010000377.1:0-1558 GCA_033723505.1 Hydrogenovibrio sp. | reverse complement strand
GCCAACTTTCCTGGCAAGGCCGGCCCGGACGTGATTTTCTTACGCGTGACCTTCTTCGCTTTTTTGTTGCGGCTTTGCGCATTGTTGATGACAATTTCGGCGATTTTTTCCGCCACTTCTGTATGCTGATTCAACCAAAGACTCAGACTGTCTTTGACCACGCCGGAAATAAAGGGGACACACTCCCGAGATGACAGACGTTCTTTGGTTTGCCCGGCGAATTGAGGTTCACGAACTTTGGCCGACAGTACGAAGGCAACGTTCTGCCAGACATCCTCTGGTGTCACCTTAATTCCTCTGGGCAACAGGTTTCTGAATTCGCAGAATTCCCGAATGGCATCGGTTGCTCCGGCACGCAATCCATTGACATGCGTGCCGCCTTGAGGGGTCGGAATCAGATTGACATAACTTTCCAGCAGCGCTTCAGAAGGTTCCAGAAGCCAGGCCATCGCCCAGGAAACACCTTCGTTTTCGGCATTGACGTCGCCGACAAACCCTTCCACAGGAACACGGTCGATTCCGTCCAATGACTGATTCAAATAATCCCGCAAACCATCCTGATAACACCATTCACACCGTTCGTCGGACGCCTCATCAATAAACGTGACCTGAAGTCCCGGACTTAAAACGGCCTTGGCTCGCAACAGATGCTTCAGTTTGGACAGGGCATATTTCGGAGAGTCAAAAAATGATGTATCCGGCCAGAAGCTGAGCTTGGTGCCGGTGTTCTTTTTACCGACTTTACCGACATTTTCCAGAGGCTCGACCAAATTGCCGTTTTCGAAAGCAATTTGATACTTGCCGCCATCGCGTTTGATTTCAATTTCAACCCGCTTCGACAGGGCGTTCACCACCGATACCCCGACGCCGTGCAACCCCCCCGAAAACTGATAAGCTTTATTGGAGAACTTCCCACCGGCATGAAGTTTGGTCAAGATCACTTCAACCCCGGGCACGCCTTCTTCCGGGTGGATGTCGACAGGCATCCCGCGACCGTTATCTTCTATCGACATACCGCCGTCTTTGAAGTGTGTGACGATAATTTCTGATGCATAGCCTGCCAATGCCTCATCCACAGAGTTATCGATCACCTCTTGTGCGAGGTGGTTCGGACGGGTCGTGTCCGTATACATTCCGGGGCGTTTTCTGACTGGATCCAGTCCCGTTAAGACTTCAATTTCCGAGGCATTATAACTTCTGCTCACAGCAGCCAACTCCTAGTGATGATTACAACCTGATATTTTCGAAACGCGGTTATTTTTCCGATTGATCGAACAAAAACGCCTTGTCATCCGATTCTTCGTTGAGTTACGACAAAGACTCCGCTATATTACATAAAAAACCGATGGATACCAATACCGAAACTCTTCTAACCAACGAATAGGTTACCTCAATGCCCAACCGCGACTATCACCACGAGAGACGTGAATACGATTTCGATGCCTTAACGCTTGAACAGATGAATGAAGATCCTTTCAAGCAGTTCTCCAAGTGGATGGATTTCGCTCTGCAGCAACCTCAGATCAAAGATGCAACCGCCATGTCCGTCGCGACCGTC
>JAWVWZ010000376.1:0-1576 GCA_033723505.1 Hydrogenovibrio sp. | reverse complement strand
TGTCGCTCATTCGACTTCTCCTGTGTTTGAATCACTTGCCGTGGTATAAATGGGCGGCAAAGCAGAATGGGTTAAATATAAGTTGCCGGTTTTCACGCCGCGATTGGTGACCATTTCATCGCTGATGCGCTTCAAATCCTGCGCCGGCCCCTGCATTAGGTTGACTTCCAAAGTATGCTGATCCATCAACTGAATCTGGGTAGAAGAAATAATTTCCGCCACATATTGATGCTTCAGTTGATACAGTTTGAGCTGCAACCCCGGTGTGGAATGGTCATACACCAACGTCAGAGTACCGGCCATCACCTCGTTGGTATGGTTCTGACGATAAGCAGCCACTTCCTTCTGGATGATTTCCGCCAGTAACGCCGAGCGGTTATTAAACCCGCGGCTCACCATCAGTTGATCCAGGTCTTCCAGCACTTGCGCGGGTAGCGATGCACTGGTACGCACCAGCGTTTTGTTATGATTTGGCTGTGTCATTAAAAAATATCCGGGACTTCTGCATTCACGGGCACTAGACGCACCATACTCAGCTTCTCTTCGAGATCGTCTTCGACCTGAGGCGGGTGCACCAGGCTTTCCAAATATTCCTTGGTCGCCAAAAAAGCCGGGCTCAATAACGTGTTATCCTGACGCGGTCTCGGCAAGGGAACATTGACGATTTCACGCACACGGCCCGGGTTGGCATCCAGCACCAGAATCCGATCCGCCAAATAAATCGCTTCATCCAAGTCATGGGTGATAAAGATGATGGTGATATCGATGTTCTTCCAGATTTCGAGCAGATACTGCTGCATTTTCAAACGGTTTTGCGGGTCCAATGCGGCGAAAGGTTCATCCATCAACAAGACCTTGGGCTGGTTCGCCAAAGCGCGGACAATCGCCACCCGCTGTTTCATCCCGCCGGATAACTGGTGCGGATAAGCATCGGCATACTTAGCCAAACCTACCAGATCAATCCATTGCAAGGCTTCCGTCTCCGCCGTGTTTCTAGACATGCCGCCCTGAGTCAGGCCGAACATCACATTCTGCTTTACCGACATCCAGGGAAATAACGAATAACTTTGGAACACCATGCCGCGATCCGGGCCGGGTTCGGTCACTGGCTGATCCTCAACAACGATGACGCCTTCTTCCTGGTGCTCCAAACCGGAAATCAATCTCGCAAGGGTTGATTTCCCACAACCGGAAGGTCCGACCACGCAAATGAATTCACGCTTGTGCGCAGTGAAATCGATATTTTCCAAGACTTTATTGGTCTTACCTTTGTGCTCGAAAGATTTATGCAATCCTTTGATTTCCAAAGCCTTGGGGCGTTGAAGAATACGATGATTCCGATCCTGTATCTTGGGAACCTGCCAGGCGTCTAATGGGTGTGAATGGTGTTTTGTCGTGTTTGTCATCTAATTCACTCCTTAATGAGAACCATGCCAAGGGAAAAGTTTTTTACCGAGTTTGGCCAAAATCAGATCGGTCACAATTCCCAAAATACCAATCATCAAAATGGCGGCAAACACATTGTCGAAATTCTTGTAACGCGCTTGTTGAGTGATGAACCAGGTGATCCCGGAAC
>JAWVWZ010000375.1:0-1595 GCA_033723505.1 Hydrogenovibrio sp. | reverse complement strand
TCGATGTCGGTCATGATCAGCACCAGGCTTCCTGGATGCTCCTGGGCTTCTTCGACCATTTCCGCCATTGACATATTAAAGGCTTTACGATTCCCGACTTCAGTGAGTTCATCCAGCATGATCAGGGTGCGCGCTTCGATCAATTGTTTTCTCAAGCGAACAACTTCATCGCTGCTGTCGATCATTTCCTGCTGAAAGGCTTTGCTGGATTCCTGCATGGAGTTGGCCGTGCTCAGCACGGTGTGCGTCAATTCCTTGAGTTGTTCGGCATTGATGTCGCCATTGTTCAGGGTGGTGGCGCACTTGTCGAGCTGCTGTGTTTGCTGAGCGAGTTTGTCGCTCCAGATATTCATCCGCTTGATGACCAAGCTGATCAGACGTTTCAGTGCTTTGTCGAATTCGTTATCCGCTTCGTCATCGTCTGAAAAATATTCATCGTACAGGCGTCGACCGACTCGATCGTTATAACCGAAAGGGTCATTGAGGATTTTGTCCATCTCCTGACGGAATTTGGGGTTGTCCCCTTTGTAGTATTCATACCAAATGAAATAGTTCAGGGGCGTGGGGTTGATGTCTTGATCGTCGAATACATCGACCAGCTCCAAGAAAATCCTTTGTGCTTTTTCAGGCGCATCTTTGATATCAAGTAGCATTCGAAACCTTAAGAATAGAGTGTTTAATGGAATTTATTTTACACAGATTTCAAATGCTTCGAGCAAAAACTTTTTTATGGAAATGGATCGAAAAATCCTGGTGAAAAAAGGCGGTCAACCCGCAAGATGACATGGCATTCATCGGCGTTATCGAGTATAGTTTAGACATTCTTTCCGTGCTAGGGTTTTATCAAAGGGTTTATATCATGTTAGACGCAAAGCAAATTTCTTCATTGGTTGAGTCGGTGTCAAAAGTACTGCCTCAAGGGCTTGGCGAATTACCTGAAAACGCTCAGAAAAACCTCAAGGCCAGCTTGACCCGCGTGTTCGAAAAAATGGATCTGGTGTCTCGTGAAGAGTTCGATCTGCAATCGGCGGTGCTGGCGAAGACTCGGGAAAAACTCGACGCACTGCAAAAGCAGGTCGACGCATTGGAAACCTCCTCCGATAAGTAAGTCGAGTGACTGCCGGGAGTTACGCCACCGTTCTGACGCGTGCCTTTTCGGGGATGGATTCCCCTGAGGTTCGGGTCGAAGTGCATGTCACTAACGGCTTGCCGCAGTTTTCGCTGGTCGGCCTGCCGGAAGCGTCTGTCAAAGAAAGCAAGGATCGTGTTCGCTCTGCATTGATGAACAGCGGTTATCAGCTTCCTCCCAAGCGTATTACCTTAAACCTGGCTCCGGCCGATCTGCCGAAACAAGGCAGTCGCTATGACTTGCCGATTGCGTTGGGCATTTTGAGTGCAACCGGTCAGTTGAAGATTCAGGCCAGCCTGTCGGATTATGAATTTCTGGGAGAGTTGGGCTTGAATGGTGAAATCCGTCCGGTGACAGGGGTTTTGCCCGCCGTCATTCAAGCCAAGCAGGCAAACAGAATCATTATCCTCCCGGAGGCCAATCTCGAAGAAGCCAGTGTCATCAAGGGCGCCCGCATTCTCGGTGC
>JAWVWZ010000374.1:0-1600 GCA_033723505.1 Hydrogenovibrio sp. | reverse complement strand
ACCATTGCCGACTTGATTGAGTATCGTTTGAAAAACGAAAAGACGATCGAGCGCGTTTCTCAATGTCAGCTTCCGACCGAGTTCGGCGATTTCCGATTAATCGGTTATGAAGATGTTTTGGAGCACCGTGCGCACTTTGCACTGACCTATGGCGACCTGAATCCAGAAGAGCCGGTTGCAGTGCGTGTTCATATGGCGGATACGCTGTGTGATTTGTTCGCTTCACAAAGACAGGACTGCAAGTGGTCGCTGCGTGCGGCGATGAAACAGATTGCTGCCAGTGAAGGTAAAGGGGTGATCGTGGTCTTGAGAAAACACGAGGACAGTGCCGAGTTGCTGGATAAGATTCAACAGTTCCAAATGAAGGATATGGGCATCAATGCGCCGGAGGTACAAACCGAAGATGACGCCAAGACTTACGGACTGGGTGCGCAGATCCTGTCGGATTTAGGTGTTAAGAAATTGAAAGTCATCGGCTCGGCCTGGAAAATGACGGCTCTGAGCGGGTTCGGCCTGGAAATTGTTGACTATCTTGAAAAGCAACTGGATTAGTTGCGCAGAATGAATAAAATTGACGGAATTGAGAATTGGTCAATTCCTTTTAAAGAATGGCCCTTGAAAAAGAAAGGATAGGAAAATGAAAGTCATTGAAGGACATTTAACCGCGGAAGGTTTGAAAATTGGTTTGGTTGTGGGGCGCTTTAACAGCTTCATCGTCGATAGCTTGGTAAAAGGTGCGATCGATACCATCGTCAGACACGGCGGTTCGATGGACAATATCGACCAGGTAATGGTGCCAGGGGCTTTCGAAATTCCTGTTGTCGCGAAAAAAATGGCCGAGAGCGGTCAGTACGATGCGGTCGTTGCGCTGGGGGCAGTGATTCGCGGTGGTACGCCGCATTTTGATTATGTGGCTGGAGAGTGTGTCAAAGGTCTGGGGCAGGTTTCTTTGCAAACCGGCGTGCCAGTTTCCTTCGGCGTTTTGACAGTGGATACCATTGATCAAGCGATTGAAAGAGCCGGTACGAAAGCAGGTAACAAGGGTGAAGAATGCACCTTGGCTGCAATCGAGACCGCTCACGTCCTTAAACAGCTATAAAATCGGAGAAATTATGAAAATTTCTGATTTTAAGCCGGGTCAAGGCGAAGAAATCGTTGAGGAAGAGGGCAAAGTCAGTCCTCGTTCTCAAGCGCGACGAGTGGCATTGCAGGCGCTTTATCAATGGCAGATGAATCATTCGGAAATCGGTGATATCACCAAACAGTTCAATGAAGAGGGGCGTCTGGATGCCATTGATGTGCCTTTGTACCAGGATCTGGTGAATGCCGTGTCTCAGACTTCGGAGCAACTGGATCAGCAGTATGCCGAGTTTCTGGATCGAAGTGTCGCGATGATCGACCCGATCGAGAAAATCATTTTGCGCATTGGTGTCTATGAATTGCAAAACAAAATCGAAATTCCGTATAAGGTCGTCATCAACGAGTCGGTCGAACTGGCCAAGCGATTTGGTGCGGAAGAAAGTCATAAATATATCAACGGCATTCTGGATAAGGTAGCGCAAGTGCTTAGAGCGCTTGAAGTCAACGCTGCACCATAATT
>JAWVWZ010000373.1:0-1603 GCA_033723505.1 Hydrogenovibrio sp. | reverse complement strand
GCTCGCATTCAACTATTTCCGGGTTGGGGTCGTTAAAGTCATTATATTTGGTAGAATGAGAAAACGTGAATTTTAAATCTGCAGTTCTCGAAAATTATCGGATGGTTTTATGGAAATCGTTTCGGTCAATATCGGCCAAAAGCAACATTACGACTGGCGCAATGGCACCGATTCCGCCATTGTTAAGCACTCTGTCAACTGTCCGTTACGGCTCAAGCTCACGGGGTTTGTCGGCGACGAACAAGCCGACCTCAAGGTTCACGGCGGAGCAGACAAGGCCGTATTGGTCATCCCTGCGGTAAATTATGCGCTGTTCGGGATCGACCGACCGTTCGGATTCCTCGGTGAGAATCTGACGCTCGACGGTGCCGATGAAAGCGAGATTCAGCTCGGCGATCATCTGCAGGTCGGAGAGGTATTGTTGGAAGTGTCACAACCGCGTTCGCCCTGCTGGAAACTCAATGAAGTCACCGGTGATCGCCAGTTTCTGGCGCGCTATGCCGAAAGCGGCCATGTCGGCTTCTATTGCCGGGTATTACAAACCGGCTATATCGGCCCCGGCGCATCAGCGGTTAGGATGCCTTCTGACTTACCGAGTCTTTCCATCAAAACGCTGTTTCTTGCCAAACACCGGCTTGCCAGCGAAGCTGATTGGCAAGCGATTCAATTGGCTTTGGATCATCCGGCACTTTCCGAGGCCTGGCGGCAAGCCTTGCAGAAACTATTAGAACGCAAAAACGAAATGGCGAGAGGATAGAGTCGCTATTTCTGCTCAATAAACCGCAGATAATTATCCATAATGTGCAGTTGCTGACCGGGCTGGCCGTCAAAGTCGAGCATTTCCGCCTTATTGAGGATTTTACCGAAAAGCACCTCTTCTTCATGTTGTTCGGCGATAAACCATTCGACAAAATTAAAAGTGGTGTAGTCCTGTAATTCAAAAGCCGTTTTTGCCAGGTGGTGGATCATTTCCGTGACCTTGAGCTCGTGTTCGTAGGCGGTGTTGAGTGCATGCATCAGGTTGTCGAACTCGCTTGGCGGCGCTTCGATACGCCCGATGGTGATCGGCGCACTGCATTCGGCCATATAGTCGAACACCTTGTCCATGTGTCCACGCTCTTCCAGGCTGTGGTTGCGGAAAAACTGAGCAGCACCTTCCAGTCCCGCTTCTTCACTCCAGGCGCTGAGCTGAAGGTAAATGCTTGATGCGTAAAACTCGGCATTCACTTGTTGGTTGAGCAGTTTGGCGATTTCCGGATTCAACATGACAGCCTCCTTGACGATGAGTTTTGAGTGGGCGTTATTCGATATTGAAACGACTTGACTTGATTATAGGTGAGATGACAAAGGCTTTGGATAACAAGTATTTATGCCTGATCCGAAAACGATAGGCAAAGGGTTATGCTGAATGCGAGGTGTCAGTCGGTTTGTGATTTGCCGTGGCCGCGTTCGTTGCGGTGTCGGACATCGGAAAAGTCTTCTCCCGTCAATTGATAGGCTTGGGCAAAGCCGCGTACGTAGTTGCCGGAACTGGGTGCCAGTTCGAACAGATGAAAATCTTCCAGCGGCTTAAGCATTTGAATGATGTCTCCGAATTTTTGCT
>JAWVWZ010000372.1:0-1605 GCA_033723505.1 Hydrogenovibrio sp. | reverse complement strand
GCGGAGCTGCCCGTTGCGAGCGTGGATATCCGGCAGATAAAGGCGTCTTCCCAGTAGCGTCTCGACATAGCCTTTGGCTTTAGCGCTTTCTTTGGTGGATTCCATATAGGCCTGAACGCCAGGATAACGGCTGAAGTAGAGGTTGATGTATTCCTGTGCCAAGCCACGGGAGATATTCAATTGTTTGGCCAGGCCGAATGCCGACATGCCATAGATCAACCCGAAATTGACGGCTTTGGCACTTCGCCGTTGTTCATTGGTCACTTCTTCCAAAGGCATATTGAAGATCTCGGCTGCAGTGGCCTTGTGGATGTCCTTGCCTTCCGAAAAAGCTTTCATCAAACCGGCATCCCCGGAAAGATGAGCCATAATCCGTAATTCAATTTGCGAGTAGTCGGCTGCCAGAATCTTGTGATCCGGTTCGGCGATGAAGGCTTGGCGGATGCGTCGACCCTCCGTGCTTCGAACAGGAATATTTTGCAGATTGGGTTCCGTCGAGGACAAACGACCGGTCGAAGCCACGGCTTGTTGGTAGGAGGTATGTACCCGCCCGGTTCGGGCATTGATCTGTTTTGGCAAACTGTCGGTATAGGTCGATTTCAGTTTGGCCAGGCTGCGATACTCCAGAATCAGGGTCGGCAATTCGTGGCCGTCTTCCGCCAGTTGCGCCAGCACCGGTTCAGCTGTAGAGGGCTGACCCTTGGGTGTTTTCTTGATTACCGGCAGGTCGAGTGTTTCAAATAAGACGACCTGTAGCTGCTTGGAGGAGTTGAGATTGAAAGGGCTGCCGGCAATCAAGTGCGCCTTTTGTTCCAGCTCGACCAGTTTTTCACTGATTTCGTAAGACTGGTCCGCCAACATTTGTCGGTCGATCAAGACCCCGTTGCGTTCGGTTTTGGCCAGGACGCTGAGCAGTGGCATCTCGATTTCGGAAAAGACGTGGCAGGGGCCAGTCTCTTCAGAAAGCTGGGGCCAGAGAACTCGATGTAACTGTAGAGTGATGTCGGCATCTTCGGCGGCATAGGGCGCGGCCTGTTCCAAGTTGATCTGATTGAATGTCAACTGGTTTTTCCCTTTACCGGCAATGTCTTCGAAATGAATGGTGCTGTGGTTGAGGTATTTGAGCGCCAAATCATCCATATTGTGTCGGGTGGCGACGCTGTTGAAACAATAGGATTCCAACATGGTGTCGTAAGCAATGCCTTTAAGTTCGATGCCATGGTTCATGAAAATATGCCAATCATATTTCAGGTTTTGGCCGACTTTTTTGGGCGTTTCGTCTTCCAGGATCGGTTTGATTTTGGTCAGAACCTCTTCCATCGGCAGTTGTTCAGGAGCGCCGTCATAATCATGAGCCAATGGCAGGTAGGCTGCCGAGATTTTGCCATTCTCTTCTACCGCGAAACTCATGCCGACCATTTGCGCATCCAATTGGATCAATGAAGTGGTTTCGGTGTCGATGGCGAAGACATCCGCTTGTTCCAGTTTTTTCAGCCATTGGTTGAATGTGTCCCAGTCCAAAATGGTGTCGTAAGGGTGGGAATCGGCTTTTTCACCAGGGGTTGCCTTGCCGGAAGTTGCATGATGATTTTTACCGTTGTTTTC
>JAWVWZ010000371.1:0-1615 GCA_033723505.1 Hydrogenovibrio sp. | reverse complement strand
TCATGATCTTTGGAGCGGTGTTGCCATCGCTCCATCACGCCCTCATAAACTGAAAGAACGCTTGGTATCACCAGCAATATCAATAGGGTCGAGAACATCAATCCGAAGGCAATCGCCGCTGCCATCGGAATCAGAAACTGTGCTTGCAATGACGTTTCAAACAACAAAGGCGTCAACCCGGCGATGGTGGTTAAAGAGGTCAACAAGACCGCTCGAACCCTCTGAACCGAAGCCTCTTCCAGCGCCTGATTGATCGCCATCCCTTCTTCGCGCAGCCGCTTATAGAAACTCACCAGAATAATCGAATCGTTGACCACAATTCCGGACAAACCAAAGAACCCGAACAGAGACAGGATCGTCATATCCAGTCCCATCCACCAGTGCCCCATAATCGCACCGATCAGACCAAAAGGAATGGCCAACATCACCACCAAAGGCCACCCATAAGAGCCGAAGACCCAGGCCAATACGATATAAATGGTCGTCAAACCGATCAACAGGCCGATTTTCATATCGGCGAATGTCTTCTGCTGGTTGGCACTTTGCCCTTCCAACGAATAGCTGAAACCGTACTTGGAGACCAATTCCGGCAAGGTCGTCTGCTCCAGTTGCGCCAGAATACGGTTGGCGTTATTCACCGTCTTATCGACCTCGCCGATCACATTGACCGCTAGACGACCATCGACATGCCGCATGACGTCAAAGCCCTGCTGGCTCTTCCAATGCACAACCGATTTCAGAGGCACGCGACTGCCGTCAGGCGCCGTCACCTGCATCGAATCCAAAGTGGACAAGCTGTCCTGCTCACTTCGAGGATACTGCACCCGCACTTCGACCTCATCCTCACCTTCAGTATAAATCTGTGCCAACTTACCGGAAAACGCATCCGACAACTGCTGCCCCAAAGACGCATAAGTAAAGCCAAGCGCTTTCCCCTGTGGCGTCAACTCGTAAACCATTTGATCACGACCATAAGGCAAGTCATCACGAATGCCACTTACCCCCGGAATCTGTGAAATCGCTTGCTGCAATTCCAGTGAAGCTTGTTTCAACCGATGCGGATCAATTCCCCATAAACGAATATCCAAATCACTTCCCGGCGGCCCCATTCTTGGCGCTTCGATCGACAGCACATCCAACCCCGGCACCGTCCCGGCATTTTTTTGCCAGGTGCGGATAAATTCGGCATTACGGGTTTTGCGCTGATCCGGTTCTTTCAACTCGATATTGATACTGCCGAAGTTTGGCCCCTGCTCTTGATTGCTTTCGTTATAGTGCACCACTGCGACCTTGACAATTCCCGGCTCCAACTCCTGCTCAGTTTTTTCCAATGCCTGATAGAGTTTCCCCATATAGGCTGCCGAAACCTTCTCAGGCGTCCCGGCAACAAAACGGGCAGAAGCCACCAACTTAATTGATTCCGGAGAGGGGAAAAACACAAACGCCAAACGTCCTCCGGCCAGCAGACTGACAGCAAAAATCATCAACGCCAGCGTTCCGGCGAGCGTAATCGCCCGATGCGCCAACACCCAACGGATGACCGATCGAAACTGATGATCCCTGAAGTGATCGATAGAGCGATCCAAACGATAGCGTATCGAACCGGGGGCCGCCG
>JAWVWZ010000370.1:0-1624 GCA_033723505.1 Hydrogenovibrio sp. | reverse complement strand
TCCGATTCCGACGTCGGCTCGGATGAAGTTGTGTCAATCTCTTCGGACGATTGCTCTTCAGCCGAGGTGTTTTCGGAATCGGTCATCAGGGGTTTGCCCGTTTCGGGGTGTTGTCCTTGAAGGACTGGCATCAGCAGTTTGAGATACCGGCGCGTGATCCAGGCCTGAAAAATCTGCTGATTGTCCGTGTGTATCTTAAATAAGATACGATCCTCAACAGGATGATAATTCGCTTGAATTTGTTTGATTTGATTGGACATGACTTAAATTGTTGTTAGTATTCAGACGTATTATACTCTTTTTGCCAATCTTATTCGGGGCGCCGAGTTTGGCGCTTGCCCAGTCTTCTGATTCGAGTTCTGAAAAGGCGACTCAGCCTCCGGCAGATCCAGTAAATCCGATGGAGTTCTCATCTCCGGTTACCGAAGTTCCTCCTGAAAAAACCGTCAAACCTTCTACAAAACCTTCGGTCACCGATAAAAATTATTTCTTTGAAGGCACGGAAAATCCAACACTGAAGAAAAGCTTTGGGTATCTTGACCGGTTTCAGGATTGGTTAGGCGGCTATGTCGAAGATGTCGGCGAGTCGGCCGATGCATTTTTTGGAAGCGAAGAAGCTTTCGATCGGACGCAAGGCAGCCGTTTGGACATCCTGACCCCGGTCACCTTTCATGCCGGTGGCAAGATCGATACCTCCATTCGGTTCCGAGCCAAGCTGGCGTTACCCCGAACCAACAAACGCTGGAATCTGATTATCACCTCTGCCGAAGACAGCTTAAGGGAGTTGGCCAATGAAGGGACGACGACTCAGACCAACTCATCGGTCACGGCAAATAACCCGGGTCTGACCGGCAATAACACCACAAACGCGACCTCTGTCGGACTGCGTTATATGCTGGACGTTAAAGATTATTCCCAGTCGTTTTTAGGGTTTGGTTTGAATTTCCGTAATGTCGTTGAACCGGATCCCTATGTTCGAGCCAAGGGGACTTATAAGTGGAAACTGACGGATCACTGGTATAGCCGAATGACACAGGATTTGTTCTGGGAAAATTACGCCGGAGTCGGCTTGCATTCAAAACAGGTGTTCGACTACCAGTTGGATGATTTGAATCTGCTACGATCGGAAACCTATGGCACCTGGTGGGATAAGGATCAATACTATGAGTTACATCAAGCCTTCTATTTTTATCAGAGGATGAGTAAACATCGGGCCATCGCTTACCATGTCGGTTGGGACTGGGATACTCAGAATACTGGCTTTCACATGACGTCTTATCATGCCGGACTGAATTTGAGAGAAAGAATTTATAAAGAATGGCTGTTTTTCGAAATTGAGCCGAGAGTGGATTTCTATCAAGAAACGGCGTTTACTCAAGCCGATCCCAACATCACTTTTATGCTGGAAGCCCAGTTCTATCAGCGTCATAAAAATTAAAAAAGCCCGCGACCAATGGAGCAATCGCGGGTAAGTTTAAGACAAGCAAACAAAAAATAAAGGTTAGAAAACGACTCTCAGCTGGAGCGCCAAGCGGTTGTCCAATGAGTCGAGGATTTTATGCACCGGTGCGGCAGCTGGCGCATTCGGCGCAGTGATGTCACGAATCTCATAGTTCGCCATCAG
>JAWVWZ010000369.1:0-1640 GCA_033723505.1 Hydrogenovibrio sp. | reverse complement strand
TCATTGTTTTTCTCACAAATTCAGTTTGACGATGGATTCAAATCGTGGAAAAACAGCGTAAAAAGATGGTGCTAGAAAACCTCGGACAAGATCGAAAAATCTTTACTCAAACAGGAAAAGGCATTCATGAATTGGAAACGATGGAAATTGCTTCAATGCCTTATCTCAGCTTGAACAAGGTATTTAAAAGCAATCAAAGGCCAAAAAAAGAAAAATGGCGCTAAGAGTCTTCTCTTCCCTACGCTGGTCTTAACCAGATCAAGTTCAACGGGTTTAGCTTTCGCAGTCTCAGCGGCCCTTGGAAACCTCAATTCAAACAAAAAATCGACTTCCGGCAGGGACGCACCCCGAGAGATATTTAAAGCGCATAGTAACACAAGCCTTTGACCAGGCTCAAATTTTATTGACCTTTCGGTCAGACCTCGACGATTTTATCGAACAACTGGGAATATTCGTTTTCATCGATATTCAAGCGCACACCGATATGGTGTTTCTCGAACAAATCGATACAGTGACGCACCTGCGCTTCAAACAAAAAGGTTTTGAACCCGCCGTTGTAGGGAATGTCGAAGTGCACCTCGACAATATCGTCCTTATGTACATCGCACATCGCGATAAAGCCGAGGCCGTGCTTGGAGAAGTCCGTCATCGTGGCGAAAATGGTAGAATCGTTGATCTTCATGACAACCGGTCGATTGGATGCGACTCTGACGGTACGCCTTTTTTCATGAAAGGGCTGTTTGGTTGAAAAGGTATTGGCAGAATGGTGAATCGAAGATTCTTCTAAACTGGGTTGGATGGTACCGATGGAATCCATTTCTTTAGACACGTATTTCGCCCCTGTATTCGCTGCGTTTTCAACTTACCTATCACTATAATGCCAAATGAGGCATCGAACAATTTAAAAATTTTCTTATTGGAATAAATAACGATTATTTCATCAAACGCTGATATATATTTCCCGATAAAAATCTGCCAGGCTGGGGAAGGTTCTCCCTTACGCTGAAAACGAATTTTGGGTAAACTGACTCCAATTCAAAATAAAACGGGAATATGCAAATGGCAATCAGAGCTTATAAATCCATTCTTCCGACCCTTGCAGCGTCCGCTTGGGTGGACGAGTCCGCCGTAGTGATCGGTCGCTGTGAGCTTGGCGAAGATGTCGGCATCTGGCCGAACGCCACCCTGCGCGGTGACGTCAATGACATCAAAATCGGCGCCCGATCGAACATTCAGGATGGATGCGTTCTCCATACCACCCACGAATCGCCTATGTCCAAAGGCTCCAAATGCATTGTCGGCGAAGATGTCACTGTCGGCCACAATGTCGTCTTGCATGGTTGCATTATTGAAGACGAATGCTTGATCGGCATGGGCGCGGTGGTATTGGACAATGCGATCGTGCAGAAACAGGTCTTTGTCGGCGCCAATAGTCTGGTTCCGCCAGGAAAGGTTCTGGAAAGCGGTTATCTTTATGTGGGCTCTCCGGTCAAGCAGGTTCGCCCCTTGACCGACGATGAGAAAGCCTTCTTTAAATATTCCGCGGCTCACTATGTCGAGCTGAAAAACGATTACCAACAGGCCGAATAAATGATTGCCATCCAGCATACCCTCTGGGGGCAATTCATTCTGGTTCTGCT
>JAWVWZ010000368.1:0-1643 GCA_033723505.1 Hydrogenovibrio sp. | reverse complement strand
GTCGGGTTGTCTTCGACCAACAGGATACGGTGAAACTGTGGCAATACATTCATAAATTCAACCTGATTCGGTTAACTTTTGATGGTCATGATTGACCCCAGTTGGGCAACGTCGAGTAACGCCTTGACATTCCCATTGGGCTTTAACAGCGTAATCGGCTTCTTCTGCCCGAGAAACTCCCTTAAGGATAAAATCATGCCGATGGCCGAACTGTCGATAAATACTGTATTCGACAGGTCGATTTCCACCGAAGACACCTCATCGGCCGACTTGGGAATCGCATGGGTAAATTCATCATAAGTTCCCAAGTCGAAACTGCCTTGCACGGCCATCTTCAATACGCCGTTTTTAATCTCACTGCTGACATTCATATTACTTTTGCCTCTTAAAATTGCACCTGGATCGCTGTCTGCTTGCTAGAAAGTCGACCACTCATCATCTTTCGGTCTGTTTTGCTCAACCACGTCTTTGTCTGATTTTTCCAGAACCGGCTTTTGTGCCGTCAAAGGTTTGGCTTGTTGATGCCCCACACTTTTCAGCGAGCTGGATTCAACCTGGTTGGTGGTTTTGAAATAGGACATATTATGCGTCAGGTTTTTCGCCTGTTCATTCATGCTTTCCGCCGCTGAAGTGGTTTCCTCAACCAAAGCCGCGTTTTGTTGTGTTACCTGGTCGATACTGTTGATTGCTTCATGCACCTGCGAGATTCCTTTCGCCTGCTCTTCCGAAGCTTCCGCGATCTGCCCGATCATTTTCGTCATATTATCGATTTCGGTGGCGATGCTGACCAGTACTTCACCCGACTCGGTCGTTAACTGCGTGCCCTGGTCGATCCGCTGCACACTTTCATCAATCAATGACTTGATGTCTCTGGCCGCTTCGGCCGACTTTTGAGCCAAGGCACGAACTTCACCCGCGACCACGGCAAAGCCTCGTCCATGCTCACCGGCTCTGGCTGCTTCGACGGCTGCATTCAGCGCCAAGAGATTGGTCTGGAAAGCAATGCCATCGATTAAGGAAACAATATCCGAGATTTTATGACTCGACTCCTGAATGGTATTCATTGCATCGATATTCTGCTCCATGACCTGTCGCCCCTTGTCCACGCGCTCCTGCACGGACACGGCGGCATTTCGAGCCTCTTGAGCATTCTGAGTGTTGTTCTGAATCGCAGAGTTCATTTCATGCATGGTTGCAGAAGTCTCTTCCAATGCTGCCGCCTGATTCTGGACACGATCACTCAAATCGCTTGCCCCCTGAGAAACTTCTCGGGAAGCGCCGTCCACGACCCTGGCAGCCTCGGCCGCCACGGAAACAATCCCGTCCAAACGGGAAATGGAAGCATTGATTGAATTCTTCAGATTCCCCAGTTCGCCTTCATAATTTTTGGTGATGATTTCGGTTAAATCACCATCCGCCATCGCCGATGTGACATGACTGACATCAGACAAGGCTTCTTCGATCGCATCCATTAACTCGTTGATCGACAGACTCAGGTCGTAGGCAACGCCTTCTAACTGTCCCAGATCAATTCGATCGCTCAAATAACCACGTTGTGCATTTTTGACCGTGCCCTGCACATTCTCCAATAGCTGAACTTCCTGGGTACGATCCCGCCATTCGACCAAAGTACCGACCCGGAT
>JAWVWZ010000367.1:0-1660 GCA_033723505.1 Hydrogenovibrio sp. | reverse complement strand
TGTTCAGCACTTTCCAATCGGTGTCGCAAGCGGTCATGGTCTTGACCAATGTGCCTTTCGCTCTGATCGGCGGGATTGTCTCGCTTTGGATTACCGGACAATATCTGTCCGTGCCCGCCTCCGTCGGCTTTATCGCTCTGCTGGGGATTGCTGTCCTCAATGGCGTGGTGATGATCAGTTACTTCAATCAACTGGCGGCTAAAGGCAACGACATCCAGACCATTGTCGTTGAGGGCGCCATGAGACGTCTGCGTCCGGTATTGATGACCGCTTCGATTGCTGCACTTGGTTTGGTTCCGCTGGTCTTTGCATCCGGTCCGGGATCGGAAATTCAAAAACCGCTGGCAATTGTGGTCATCGGCGGGTTGATTTCTTCAACCTTGTTAACCCTGTTGATTCTGCCGATCATCTATAAGCGTTTCGGCCTACGCTCTTTGCGTGCCAAAGCAGCTCAAAACGATGCAGTGTAACCCTTAGGATAAGGAAACGGATTATGTCAGAGACAACCACACAATATGTACAGCTTCAGTTGACGGTGGACGAAGGCGTCATTCACGACATCACCGACCAACTGATGACTTTTGGCGAGCCTTTGAAGTTCAGCATGCAGCAGATTCGCGCTTACCATGCCGAACAGATTCTGTCCTCAACGCAGGAACAGGTCACCGGCTATACCGCCAAGGTCAGGGTCGACGTTCTGGCGACGGAACAGAATTATCAGGCGATTATCGATTACGTCAAACAGCCGTTGCACAACAGCGCTGTCGAATATGTTCTGCTGCCCGTCCTGGGATACGGCAATGCTTGAACGACTTCCCGCCTGACAATCTACCAGGCAGGGGGGCGATTCCCCTGTTATTCCTAAGGAAGTCTTTCCTTCCGGCGGAAATAACCTTTCATCCCCCGGTCTGCATCTCCTATAATGGATGACACGATCATTAATGACTATTCGGAGTGAATTATGAAATATGTGATGACATCAGATAAAACGGTCGACCAGGTTTGTGAAGCGATGGAAACAGCCGTTCCGGCACATAAGTTCGGGATTGTTTGCGTACACGACCTGAAAGCCACCATGGCAAAAAAAGGCGTTGAGTTTGATAACGAAGTTCGCGTTTTCGAAATCTGCAACCCGATGAAAGCAAAAGGCGTTTTGAGCATCGATATGGATTTGGCTTCCGCCCTCCCTTGCCGTATCGCCGTGTGCAGCGACAATGGCCAAACCAAACTCAGCATGATCAAGCCATCCGAAATGCTTCGCGCGATGAGTGACAATCCGGATTTGATTGCAGAAGCGGAAGAAGTCGAACAGATTTCCATCGACATCATGAACGCGGTGAAATAAGTCTAGATTGGCATATTCCCCCACAAAAAAGCCCTCGAATGAGGGCTTTTTTATGTCATCCGAAAAGAGCTATGGCTGATCGATGACGTAATCCTCGTAATCCAATCCGGGACGATCGACCACCACCGGAATCGCCTGCAAGCCGACACCCGCCGCCTTGACTGAATCGGCCCGCCCGGAATTCAACGGATGCCAGTCGGCAAGCTTCTGGCCACGATACAGCATCCGATAAGCGCAGGTGTCCGGCAACCAGTCAAATTCCGCGACCCGCTCCAACGTCAATTGCACACAGGTCGGAACATTCACCGAGCGATT
>JAWVWZ010000366.1:0-1667 GCA_033723505.1 Hydrogenovibrio sp. | reverse complement strand
CTGGAACAGGAGTTTGATACCTCTCAGCTGGACAAAGAACTGCTACATACTCACGAATCCAGCATCCTCGAAATGGTGGAAAGTGTCGATGTTTTTGCCGAAGTTGTTCCGGAGGATAAATACAAGGTTGTCGACACTCTACAGAAAGCCAATCATATTGTCGGCATGACCGGCGACGGGGTCAACGATGCTCCGGCCTTGAAAAAAGCCGACTGCGGGATTGCGGTGCCTAACGCCACCGATGCGGCGCGAGCGGCGGCAGATATTATTTTAACGGCTCCCGGGATCGGTGTGATCAACGATGCCATTATGCAGGCACGCGTGACCTTCGAGCGGATGAAGAGCTATACCATCTATCGAATTGCGGAAACTATTCGGGTCATTATCTTTATGACATTGGCGATCGTGGTGTTCAACTTTTATCCGATCACTGCACTGATGATCATTATGCTCGCGCTGCTCAATGATATCCCGATTCTGACCATTGCTTATGACAATACCAAAGTTCGAGAACAACCGGTCCGATGGGATATGAAAGAAGTCTTGGTGCTGTCGACCTGGTTGGGGATCGCCGGCGTGCTGTCTTCGTTTATGTTGTTTTGGTTTACCATGACACAAATGTCATTATCACTGCCCTTTATCCAGACGCTGTTTTTCATCAAACTGGTCATCGCCGGGCACGGCACCATTTTCAACACCCGTATCGACGACTGGTTCTATAAACACCCCAGACCGGCAGGGAAACTATTTTGGGCCAGCTTTTCCAGTGCCGTGTTGGGGACGGTCATCGCCGTTTACGGTTTTGATCTGATGGAGCCGATCGGCTGGGGATGGGCGCTTGCGGTTTGGGCTTATGCGGGTGTCTGGTTCCTGTTTAATGATGTTGTCAAAATGACGGTGATTCGATACTATCGCAAACACTACGGAGAAGAGATTCTGTAGTCGCCATCTCTGCCGAAGCTTTCCGGCTTCGGCAGCTTCCTTCCTTTCTCGCTCATCCTTTTTTCTTTCTGGCAAGCTTTAGGATGAGAATCGCTTTCGTTAAAAAAGTAAAAAAATTACATTTAGTGATTGACAGGGCGGTGTCGGGTCGTTAGCATACACATTAAGAAATGTAAAAAAATTACATTTCAATATCGTAACTCTTTGGAGATAGAAATATGAAAACGACAAACAAGATTTCTTTTAAAGCTTTATTGATGGCTGCTATGGCAACGGGCGCAACAGCAGCTTCTGCTGACATGATGGGGAATATGCAGGCTCAGCAGGAAAAAGCGATGGCCGCTCAGGAACAATTGTCTAAGATGCAGCAAATGCAAGAACGCTTCCAAGCGATGAACGATAATATGGAACGTGCGACTGCGATGCAGGAACGTTTGCAGAACATGGAACAGGTGATGGAGCGAACGCGTACCATGGAACAGGCTCAAGTGATGGAAAGAACGCAGGACATGACGCAGACCATGGATCGCTCGGGTGACTTGCAGGAAGCCTCTTCAGAAGTGGCAAATCAGGCGCAAGAAAAGTTACAATTCCAGCATCAGGCACGTTTACAGCATCAAGTACAGACTCAGTCCCGTCTGCGTATCGATCAAGCCGATGCTGACAGCACCGACTTGACGGACACGACAACTGAAGAAGTGATCGAAACCCCTTAATCCAAACTT
>JAWVWZ010000365.1:0-1681 GCA_033723505.1 Hydrogenovibrio sp. | reverse complement strand
CCATCCTGATTATCCAATTCAAATTCCATAATGCTACTCTTTAAATGCTTTGATTCTGTTGAGGTGACTTTTCAGCAACTGGGGGATGGACCAACATCGCGTCGCCATAGCTGAAAAACCGATACTGCGCTTCCACCGCATGACGATAGGCAGCCATGGTTCGTTCGTATCCTGCCAGTGCCGACACCAACATGATCAAAGTCGATTCCGGCAAATGAAAGTTGGTCAATAGCACATCGACTTCTTTGAACGCATAGCCCGGAGTGATGAAAATATCGGTTTCGCCTTGATAAGGTGCCAAATGACCGGAAGCACTGAACGTCGCCGCGCTTTCAAGGCAACGTACGGAGGTCGTGCCGACCGCGATCACTCGACCGCCCTTTTCTCGCGTCTGTCTGATCAATTCGACGGTTTCCGGCAACACCTCAATGATCTCGGAATGCATTTTATGCTCGGCAATGTCGTCTACCTGAACCGGCTTAAAGGTGCCGGCTCCGACATGCAGTGTCACGAATCCGATCGATACACCTTTGGCGCGAATCTCTTCCAGCATGGCTTCGTCGAAATGCAGTCCAGCCGTCGGAGCGGCAACCGCGCCCGGTTTCTCAGAATAAACCGTTTGATAGCGCTCTTTGTCGGCCAGCTCATCTTCTCGTTCGATATAGGGCGGCAATGGCATATGTCCATGACGCTCGATCAGATCCAATGCCGTTTCCTGTTCGCCGACATCGAACTTAAGCAGGAACAACGCGCCTTCCCTGCCAAGCACTTCACATTCGAACGCCTCGGCGATTCTCAGTCTGGCGCCGGTTTTCGGCGCATTGCTGGAACGGATATGAGTCAAAACTTTGGTGTCATCGAGGACTCTTTCAATCAGCAACTCGACTTTACCACCGGTCATTTTCTGGCCAAACAAGCGTGCCGGAATTACCTTGGTATTATTGAAAATCAAACAGTCGTTTTCATTAAGGTAAGACAGCAAATCCGGGAAACGCTTGTCTGAAAGCGAGCCATCGGACTCCATTACCAATAAACGGCTTTGAGTACGTTGTTGTGTCGGTTGTTGCGCAATCAGCGCTTCGGGAAGGTCGAAATAAAAATCCTGACGTCGCATTGAATCCAAATCTTATCGGCCAAGGCCGGACTACCATTGATTAAAAGACGTTGAATTATACCGTTTTATCGACTTTTAAGATAGCTTTTAACGACGAAGCGTCCTCTCCATTTAGGATGCAAAACCTCCCCCGCCTTGCAGATTTTTAATAAAATAACCGGACATTCATAATCAGGTTCAGCACAGATGTTCGAAATACAAGAAATCGATCCCCAGTTTTTCCGCAAACAAACCCGCAAAGCTACCCTAATTATTATCGGCATATTTCTGGTCGTCGGCATGATTTCCGCGACGCTGACCGTGCATTATCTCGGACCTTATAACTCGAACCATCTGGTTCTGAATTTCATCGGCGCCTTTATCGGCTTGCTGATTACTTTTTTCATCGTCAAAACCTTTTTCATCCACAGTCCCTGGATGAAAGAGGCGCTCTATAGCTGGCAACTCAAACGTTCTTTGATGCACATCACCAATGTATTGGATAAGGTCAAGGACGAAGTACGACATAACGACCACCACGCAGCAAAGGTTCTGCGCTTTTATCATCTTGGACTGGAGCAGATGCAT
>JAWVWZ010000364.1:0-1690 GCA_033723505.1 Hydrogenovibrio sp. | reverse complement strand
TGGTTCGACACCTGAACATAGCCATGCCAAGGCAAGCCATAGTAATCCTGGTAGCCGTGGGTCTTGGTGGCGTAGTGTAATTTATCCCCCAGTCGAATCGGTTTGCTGAACCCGTTCGGTTCCACTTGTTTGGCGCCGATTTTGGTTTTATCACCGGTGTTGGTCGACAAAGCGCGCCCCTGTTGGTCGAGCAGCATGATGTCGAAACCTTGCTGCCCCTGGTTGAGGGTATGGTAGATGCTGTCCATTTCTTCGTGGAAATTGAAGCTCAGGCACAGTACGCCGACGGTCGTCAACTGGCCATTGATTTCCGCTTCGATTTTCTTGGCGAAAATGTGGCATTGGGGCTTGTTTGGGAACAAATCCGAGTGTCGATAGACCTCGACATACTCTTCGTTGGTCGACAAGGCTTCGGCAATGATCGGATCATTGCTGTGCGTTACCGGATTTTGGGTATCGAGCTTCGCTTGAACAACCCCCTGTGGATTTAATAAAAGTACATCATCATAAACGGTGTATTTGGCAACATACTCGATGATACGTTGATGAATGAACTCCCGATCCTCGTCAGAAACCTGATCGCGAGCCATAAATTCCACCAGATCGTCATCTGTCGCTAAGAATCCGACGTCGGCGGTTCGCTCGAACAGGTTGCGAATCAAAATATCGATTGCCGCCTGAGCTTTAAGCATAATTTCGCTATTCGCCTGGTTCAGGTAGCGGCCGATTAATTCCTGGATCATGGTATCCCGCAGGTTTTGAAACTCTTTCTGGGTTTCCACGATGGACACCAGCAGTTGCGGGTCAATATTTTCGTTATTGATTTTGCCAACCATGGCGACGGTGGTCCACCAAAGGTCCTGATGCTCCAGTTCTGACAGATATTTTTTTACTTCTGGCAGATATTTCGTAAATTCGGCTGTATTTTCTGAACGTCGTTGATCTTGCATATACATCACTTTTATTTATATCAATAGGGGTTAATATTCAGCATCTAGCAAACCATGATCCAACGGGGTAAATTCAATCTAAATCAAGTTGTTAATGAGCTTTTTCAACAGAATGAAAAACCGAAAGGAATCAAAGAGGTGCAAGGTGATTATCTATCTTGGTGCAAGATTTTTACGTAGTCCATAAACAAACATTTGTGAACGGCTCTGAAACTGCGAAGGATTACTATTTAAGCAGTTGTTGATATAGGGGGATTTTGTTGCAGTTTGGTTAATTTTGGCCGATAAAAAGGATAGAATATTGCAAAAGAAAAAGATTTTCAGATCGGTATAGAAATAATGATTCAGGAGGAGAGTTCATGTCTTTAGCCAATAGGTCGCTCAACGCCAAGGTGATATCCATTGCATTGGTCGTTGGTTTGGTTGTCGCAGCAGCAGTCGGGTTTACCATGTATACAACGATGGTCAAGCCCGTTCCCGGTAAAGTGAAGCACAGCTTGATCAAAGACATGAACACCTTTATCGAAGCGCAGATGAATCTCAAGGTCAAAGCGGGCATCATTGGCTCAACTGCATTCAGTTTGCAGCGAAATATCATTGAAGCCATGGCCGTTGAAGACAGAGAGTCTTTATTCGATTATTTCAGCGGGATCAAATCCGGTTTCGCCAAAAAAACCAATTTTAAAAATATCGGCACGCAGTTGATCACGTTCGACGGACGTTCTTTGATTCGTTCCTGG
>JAWVWZ010000363.1:0-1691 GCA_033723505.1 Hydrogenovibrio sp. | reverse complement strand
GGTGATTCAAAGTGCAGACCGGAAGTGCATCTTTAGTCGAGCTGGTCAGCCATATTTCATCGGCGTTTACCAGGTCTTCCTGTGAGAGGTTTCTCTCTTGAATAGGAATATGGTGACGCTCTGCGATTTTTTCAATCACCAGTCGCGTGATTCCGGGCAAAATTTTGTGGCTGGTCGGTGGCGTAATCAGGTTGCCGTCTTTGACGATGAAGACATTGCTGGCGGTGCCTTCGGATACCGTGCCGTCGCGTCCGATCAGGATGGCGTCGTCGGCGCCTTGTTCTTTGGCGGCCAGTTTCATCATGATATTTGGAAGTAACGTAATGGCTTTGATATCACAGCGAAGCCAGCGGATATCCTCCAGTGTCACCACCTTGATGCCCTTTGATTTGATCGCATCCGGAATTGGTTTCAAAGGGTTGGTGTAGGCATAAACCGTGGGTGTCAAGCCGGCTTCCGGCAGGTGGTCTCTTTGTGGTTGAATGCCACGAGTGACCTGAAGGTACAGAAACTGGTTGTCCCAAGGATGGCGGTCGATCAACTCTTGCAGCAAGGCTTGCCAATCGCCGTCGCTCATTGGATTGACAATATGGGTTGCTTCCAGACTGTTTTTTAAACGTTGCAGGTGCGCTTCGAATTCAAAAAGGCGTTTATGGTAAACCGGAATGACCTCATAAACCCCGTCGCCAAATAAAAAGCCCCGATCCTGAGCCGGGACTTTGGCTTCTGAAATGGGCAGAAACTGCCCATTCAGATAAGCGATTTGTTCTGCCATCGATTAGAATCCGATCAAGTTGAGCAAGGATGCAAACAGCAGTTTGATCTGGTCGATCAGCTTTTTGAAGAAAGACCCTTCATCTACTTTTGATAAAGCGACAAGCGGACGCTCGGCAATGACCTTGCCGTTCAGTGAAATATGAATCTTCCCGAGCGGTTGACCTTTCTCAATCGGCGCTCTGATTTCAGGTTGAATCGAGGTTTCGATTTTCAGATTCTTATATTGGCCACGAGGAATGGTGACGTATAAATCGTGTGCCAGAGTCAGACCGTCTGTGTTTTGTTTACCTTCCCAGACGCGCGCATCATGCAGTCGTTGATTGGCCGAATATAGCTTGTGCGTTTCGAAGAAGCGGAAAGCATAATTGATTAGCTTCTGGCTTTCTGAAACGCGTTTTTCAGCACTTTCGGTCCCGAGTACCACTGAGACGACTCGCATCCCGTTTCTTTTCGCAGAAGAAACCAGACAGAAGCCTGCGCTTTCGGTGTGACCGGTTTTCAAGCCATCGACTGAAGGATCTTGCCATAACAACTTGTTACGGTTGTATTGGGTGATACCGTTATAGGTGAATTTCTTCTGGGAATACCATTTGTATTCTTCCGGGAACTTGGTGATTAGTGCGCGTGCAAGCTTGGCCAGATCGTCCGCTGTACTGTAGTGGTTTGGATTCGGCAAACCGGTCGCGTTGGCGAAGTGGGTGTGCTTCATACCCAAAGCCTGTGCATACTTGTTCATCAGTTCGGTGAAGACTTCTTCACTTCCGGCGATGTGTTCGGCCAAGGCGACACTGGCATCATTTCCTGACTGGATGACCATACCTTTAATCAATTCTCTGACAGGTACCTGTTTCCCGACTTCGATAAACATTTTCGATCCGGGCATCTTCCAGGCTTTTTGTGAGATGGTGACCTTG
>JAWVWZ010000362.1:0-1698 GCA_033723505.1 Hydrogenovibrio sp. | reverse complement strand
TACTTTTTCCCAGTCTTTTTTACGCGCAGACAAGCTGGCGGGGTTGACCGATAAACCATCGTAAATCAATCCAGGAGAGCTGGCGGAAGTATAGAAAGCTTTTGAACCCGGGACGGCTTTTAAAGCCTGACCGGAGCTAGGTTGCCAAGCTGCGACGGCATCCACTTCTCCAGACGCCAAAACCTGAGGCGTTTCATTTGTCGGGACATTGACTAAAGTCACATCCGACTCTTTCATGCCGTTGGCTTCAAGGGCTTTAAGAACCAAAAGGTGATCTACGAAACCAACTTCCACACCGATTTTTTTACCTTTTAATTGTTTCATCGAGGTAATGCCCGGTTGTCCGATAATCATATCGTTGCCGTCGGAGTAGTCGTTGATGAGAATCATTGTGCTTGGCGCACCGGTGGATCCTGTTACCAAAGCATCCCCGTTTGTCATATGAACGGCATCCAACTTCCCTGCCGCATAAGCGTCCATCGAGGCGACATAGTCAAACCATTCGAAGTCGACGTCCACGCCGGCTTCTTTAAACCAGCCTTTTTGCAACGGAATTTCCCAGGCAACCCAGCCAGGCCAATCGCTGTATCCGATTTTTAAAGGTTCTGCCGCATTCGCTTGCCAGCTCATTGCACTCAGTGCTAAACCGGCAACGAAACCAAATGTTTTGTTGAGAAGGTTGGATTTCATTCGAAGTCTCCTGTTATTATGAATTACCAAAAAGGTAATAATTCAAAAGCATATTGTGTACCATAAAACTTCAACTTATTGAAAATAAAGGATAATAGTGGTTTTTATGGTTGGCTTATTGTGATTTATTTATGAGTTATGCACTATTTTGGTACCAATTTTGAACCTGTTTGGCGCTTTGCGATTTTCTTTTTCAGGAAAAGAAGGGGTAAGTCAAAAATATTTGGGCAGGCATTTTGCGTTATTTTGCATGCCGTCTGGATTAAGAGTTTTAATTATCGAGGGGTTTCTGTATAATCCCGGGTTCACATCTATGGTGACTCTGTTCGTCCCCTCGCGACGATAAGTTGGGAACCCCGCCAGGTCCGGAAGGAAGCAACGGTACCTTCTGATTCGTGCGCCGAGGTCAGGCGGGCAGGGTCGCCACCATTCATTTATTGACCGCCGAAAACCTCTCTATTTCAATATTCACGAACTTTTTTCACACGCAACTGGAGACAGGTTAAAATAGATTGCAATTGAAATTGAAAAAGTAATTGATAGGCGTGAGTTATACCGTTCTAGCCCGAAAGTGGCGACCTAAAAACTTCTCTGAACTGGTGGGGCAGCAGCATGTGATGCAGGCATTATCGAATGCTTTGGATCAGCAGCGTTTGCACCATGCATATTTGTTTACCGGCACACGAGGTGTGGGGAAGACAACGATTGCCCGGATTTTCTCTAAAGCATTGAATTGCGAACAAGGCATTACGTCGAAGCCCTGTGGAGAATGTGCGGTGTGCCGTTCCATTGACGAGGGGCGCTTTGTCGACCTGATTGAGGTGGATGCCGCTTCCCGAACCAAGGTGGAAGACACTCGTGAGCTTCTGGAGAATGTTCAGTATGCCCCTGTACAAGGTCGATTCAAAGTTTATTTGATCGATGAGGTGCATATGCTGTCGAAGAGCAGTTTCAATGCCCTGCTGAAAACCTTGGAAGAGCCGCCGGAGCATGTCAAGTTTCTGTTGG
>JAWVWZ010000361.1:0-1709 GCA_033723505.1 Hydrogenovibrio sp. | reverse complement strand
GTAGAGGTCGTCGGGCTGGAGGGTTCTCGAGTGTTGGATAAGTTAACGGACGCAGATGCGTTCATTCAACAAGGTCCTGTCCGGATCCATCCGCCGATCGATAATGTCTATCTTGAACAAGCTGGAGAGGTTTCTTTTGCAGATGTTTCAAGAAACAGACGAATTCTGGTGGAAAAGAACAATGGTCGCTCCACGGTTGTGTGGAACCCGGGGGCTGAAGGTGTAAGAGCTTTTCAGGACATTGATGACAACGCATGGCAAGGCATGTTGTGCGTCGAAGCGGGTAATGTGCTCGATAACGCGGTTGTGATTCCGGCGGAATCTCGGCATCTGTTTTCGATGACGTTATCGGCGGAGTCGCTTTGAAGCAATAAAAAAGCCTGCAATTGCAGGCTTTGGTTTTATCAAGAGGTTTTTGCTTTTAGGCTGTCATGGCCGCTTTCATTTTTTTGATCGCTTGCTGTTCAATCTGGCGAATGCGTTCCATTGAAACGCCGTACTCGGCAGACAATTCTTTTAATCCGACCTTGTCATCCGTCAACCAGCGTTTGCGGATAATATCGCGGCTGCGATCGTCCAATTGTTTGATTGCGGACGCCATTCTCGCCATTTCATAGTCGCTTTGAGACTGGTTGACCAACGCCGTTTCCGGGTCGACTTCCCGACTGACCAATACCGGATAAGACTTATTGGTGTCTTCATTGTCGTCCGCACTCATGTCGACCGGAAGATCCTGGCCATACATGCGGGTTTCCATTTCCAGAACGTCTTTACGACTGACCCCCAGTTCTTTTGCCACCGAGTCCGCGTCCTTATCTCCGAACCACTCCAAAGATTTCTTCGTACTTCTCAATTTAAAGAAAAGCTTACGCTGAGCCTTGGTGGTCGCAGTTTTAACGATACGCCAGTTTTTGATGACGTATTCGTTAATTTCGGCGCGAATCCAATGAACCGCAAAAGTCATCAAACGAACATTTTCAGTCGGCTTGAAACGTTTGACTGCTTTCATTAAGCCGATATTACCTTCCTGAATCAGATCGCCCAGTGGAAGGCCGTAACCTCGGTAAGATCGTGCGACAGGAACCACATAACGCAAAGACGACAGGATAAGCTGTTTTGCCGCATCCAGGTCTTTATCGAAATAGAGTTTCTCTGCCAGTTGTTTTTCTTCGTCTGCATTCAGTTGAGGAAATGCTTGAACTGTTTTCAAATAACTCTCGATGCTTTGGCCCGGAGTCAGGTTTGATGCCAATGCAATCAATGGATTTTGATTTGTCATGCTGCCTTCTCCTTGCAAAAATTAGATTAACTTATAGGTTACTATACCGGATTTAGCAGTCTTGTCAAGAGAGTGCTAATGATTTTTTATCAAAAAATTGAGTAGATCAAAGTCTTTTTAAAACAATGGTTTAAATATTTATCTTAAAGCTAATTGTTATGGTGATCAGGGCTTGGAGGCAGGATTGCCTCCAAGAGAAATTTTTTGGAAATTATGAAGATTTTTTGCCTAGCATTCTGGTCAGGGTTGCGTCTTTGAGTACGTAATGGTGCTTGAGTGCGCCAGCAATATGGATCAGTAAAATCCCGGTAATGGTATAGGCTGAGTAGACATGTAAGGTCTTGGCGATGACTTTCAGATCCGGATTTTCACCAATCAGGTTCGGTATGGTGAAAAGGTTGAAAAAATGAATATCGACCGCCGCTTTGGC
>JAWVWZ010000360.1:0-1710 GCA_033723505.1 Hydrogenovibrio sp. | reverse complement strand
ACTTGTCAAAAGCGGATTATGCTGTATAATTCGCTTTTTCATTTCTGCGATCGGTTGCGGAAATGGGATTTTGTTATAACCGATTATCAAAGGATAAGATTATGCTAACAGCTCAAGATAAAGCAGCAATCGTTGCTGAATATGCGACTTGTGAAAACGATACTGGATCTCCAGAAGTTCAGGTTGCGTTGATGACTCACCGTATCAACTATTTGACAGATCACTTCAGAACGCACAAACAAGACAACCATTCTCGTACTGGTTTGCTACGTTTGGTTAGCCGCCGTCGTAAGTTGCTTGATTACTTGCACAAAAAAGATGCTGAAAGATATTTCACATTGATCAAGAAACTTGGCTTGCGTAAGTAACCGAAACTTGATGAAAAAAAACCCGCTTATGCGGGTTTTTTTTTGCCTGAAAATAGTGATGGGCGAGTTGTTAATCCCGAGCAATACTGTAAAATGAAGCCGCTTATAAAAATTTATGTAATCAAGACTTTAACTGTAAACCAATTATTAAGCCTGAATCCCAAGCCTTAATTCAAAAGCATGAAATTGAGGCTTGGGATTCAGGTTTCGGTTAAAGCCAAATCTGAAAGGAACGAAAATGGCAAAATGTGTAAAAAGCTTCCAGTATGGGCAGCACCAGGTCACGTTTGAAACAGGTGAAATCGCACGTCAGGCAGATGGTGCGGTAATGGTCGCCATGGGAGATACCCAGTTATTGGTGACGGTGGTCGGTGCGAAATCGGCCAAGGAAGGTCAGGACTTCTTCCCTCTGACGGTTCAGTATCAGGAAAAAGCCTATGCTGCGGGTAAAATCCCTGGTGGGTTCCTGAAACGTGAAGGCCGCCCTTCCGAGAAAGAAACCTTGACCTCTCGTCTGATTGACCGTCCGATTCGTCCATTGTTCCCGAAAGGCTTCATGAACGAAGTGCAAATCATTGCTACGGTGGTGTCTTTGGACGAAGAAGTGGGCACTGAAGTGCCTGCGATGTTAGGAACCTCGGCAGCACTGGCCATTTCCGGTATTCCGTTTGACGGACCGATCGGCGCGGCCATCGTCGGTTATAACGAAGACAAGGGATATATGCTGAATCCATCTCCTGTCGAATTGGAAGCATCCGATCTGGAGTTAAGCGTTGCCGGGACTTCCGAAGCGGTGTTGATGGTGGAATCCGAAGCTTCCGAGCTTTCAGAAGAAATCATGTTGGGCGCAGTGATGTTCGGACACGAGCAATTCCAGGTTGCCATTGATGCCATCAATGAGTTGAAAGCCGAAGCCGGTAAGCCTGCTTGGGACTGGACGCCAGCGACAGAAAATACCGAATTGAAAGACAAGGTGTATGCTGCAGCGCGTGCTGATGTCGAAGCGGCTTATAGCATTGCTGATAAAATGGAGCGTTATGCGGCAATCGACGCTGCGAAAACCAAAGTTCTGGAACAGTTGGCTGCAACGGAAGAAAACCCGGAAGGGGACGATGCCGGCGAAATCGAAAAGTTATTCGGAAAGCTGCAGAAAGACATCGTTCGCGGCCGTATTATTGCCGGAGAACCTCGTATTGATGGGCGTGATACCAAAACCATTCGTCCGATCACCTGTAAAGTCGGTGTTTTGCCGAAAGTGCATGGCTCCGCCTTATTCACTCGCGGTGAAACCCAGGCATTGGTGGTCACCACTTTGGGAACAGAAAAAGACGCTAAGATTGTT
>JAWVWZ010000359.1:0-1714 GCA_033723505.1 Hydrogenovibrio sp. | reverse complement strand
TGGGGATCAATTTCTACCATTGGGTCATCATCCCGGTGCTCGGGCCGCGATGCCGATTTTTTCCGAGCTGTTCACACTCCAGGGTGGAAGCCATCGATCACCTTGGCGTTTTCTGCGGAAGCTGGCTTGGATTCAAGCGGATTATCCGCTGCCATCCTGGAAACGACGGCGGGGTTGATCTTGTTCCGGAATGCGGTTGCGGACGGTCTTCCGACAAGCCAAAAGCATCCTCCAAGTCGATATCGGAAGAATAAGGCCCTGATGCCGTCGGCAAATTTCATTTATTTGTCATGACAAACCTGACCGACCGCACTAAAATTGCCGGAAAGGCTTCGCAGGCATTTCAAGCAACTTTATTGCATGATTTTTACAACGAAACAAACACTTAGAGTTAAAATAAAATACGAATGCTTTCAAGCTTAATACGGTGGTTCTTCGAGGCGAAATTCCTGATTCCCCTTTCTCCGAAACAGTGCCCATCCCACCCGCTCGAAAG
The DNA here is from genome assembly GCA_033723505.1 of Hydrogenovibrio sp. Taxonomy (GTDB): domain Bacteria; phylum Pseudomonadota; class Gammaproteobacteria; order Thiomicrospirales; family Thiomicrospiraceae; genus Hydrogenovibrio. The sequence goes on along the minus strand of JAWVWZ010000359.1, from coordinate 1,218 downwards.
TCGAAAACTTAGTGACAAGGAACCTGATATGCCAAGTGATGTTGCCGACACCACACCCGAATACACGCCTTATATCAACCGGGAACTCAGCTTACTGGAATTTAACCGGCGAGTTCTGGCACAAGCGCAAAATGCCGACATTCCACTACTGGAAAGACTGAAGTTCCTGTGCATCTCCAGCAGTAATATGGACGAGTTTTTCGAGGTTCGTCTGGCCAGTCTGTACGAAATTTCCAACGACCCAGCGGCACGGACTCGCCCGGATGATCTCATGCCGAAAGAGGCCATTCAAACCCTTTCAGACGTCGCTCATGAACTGGTGGACGATCAGTACCACACGTTGAACCATATTCTGATTCCCGAACTGGAAAAGGAAAACATCGTTTTCCTTCGACGTCATCAATGGACGGAAAAACAAAAGGAATGGATACGACAATACTTCCTGAGTTCTTTGCAACCGGTTCTAAGCCCGATGGGACTCGACCCGTCACACCCTTTCCCGAGGCTGCTGAACAAAAGTTTGAACTTCATCGTCTCGCTGGAAGGCAAAGACGCTTTCGGTCGCTCTAACGGCCTGGCGATCGTGCAGGTGCCTCGTTCCTTGCCACGCATCATCAAACTGCCACCGGAAGCGACCGACGGCGAAAACGATTTCGTTTTTCTATCATCGATCCTGCACTCGAACGTCTCCAACCTGTTCCCGGGCATGACCGTCACCGGCTGTCATCAGTTCCGCCTGACGCGTAATACCAACCTGTTTATCGACGAAGAAGAAATCGATGACATCATGAGTGCTCTGCAAGGGGAGTTGTTCAGCCGAGATTATGGCGGAGCAATTCGCCTGGAAGTCTCCGACAAATGTCCGAAACACATGTACCAATTCCTGCTGGATCAGTTCAAGATGAGCGAAGACCAGCTGTATCAGGTCAAAGGACCGGTGAACCTGATTCGTCTGAACTCCGTTCCGGATCTGGCAAATCGCCCGGATCTGCTGTTCGCTCCGTTTACACCGACAATCTTGAATCCGAAAAAGCCTAAACAGGGCAATTTCAAACTCTTCAACCGCAAAAAGGATCCGGAATCTCTGTTCGAGCGAATCGACCGCAAAGACATTCTTCTGCACCATCCTTATGAGTCTTTCGCTCCGGTAATCGAACTCTTGCAGCAAGCGTCAAAAGATCCAGATGTGCTGGCCATCCGCATGACGCTCTATCGCAC
>JAWVWZ010000358.1:0-1727 GCA_033723505.1 Hydrogenovibrio sp. | reverse complement strand
TCCATTAAAGAGAAGCTGGATCTGAAAAAGCGTATTGTCCCGGTTAAAAACACCCGGAATATCAGCAAGCAGGATATGGTTCTGAACGACCTGCAGCCTGAGATATCCGTTGACCCGGAAACCTACGAAGTAAGAGCCGATGGCGATTTGTTGACGTGTGAACCGGTCGAAGTGCTGCCGTTGGCGCAACGATATTTCCTGTTTTAGCGTGAAGGGGTGTTATGAAAGAGTTTGTTAAAGTCATCGAGAAAGGGGCTTGCCCCGAGATGGAGCCTTTGGTCCTGACCTTTGCGCAAAGAGAAAAAAGCCGCCTGAAAACCAGTTTGCCTTCTGGAGAGACGATCGGGCTTTTTTTGCCGAGAGGAACGGTTTTGAAACAAGGCGACGCGATTGCGACAGTATCCGGTGAATGTTTGAAAATTGATGCCGCACTTGAGACGGTTTCCACCGTCACTGCTGAAGACCCCCATCTTTTGTTGCGTATCGCCTATCATTTGGGGAATCGTCACGTCCCCTTGCAGGTCGAACCTCAGTGGCTGCGTTATGTTCATGATCATGTGTTGGATGATATGGTGCGTTTATTGGGGGGAGAGGTGACGGTCGAGCAGCAGGCGATTCAGCCTGAAAGCGGTGCTTACGGCGGTGGTCATCACCACCATCACCACTAGCAGGAGGGAAGGATGTCGACGTTATTGAGAATTCTTCAATTAAGCAGTCCGACGCTGCCGATCGGGGCTTATGCTTATTCACAGGGCGTCGAGTCTGCCGTGCACCGTGGCCATGTCGTAGACGAGCCCACCGCCTATGAATGGCTGAAGGATGTGTTGATGCATGGGCTGCTTTACAACGATATGGCGTTGGTCGCACATTTCTATCGAGCGTGGGAAGCGGCGGATGCCGAGCGTTTGGCGCGTTTGGCTCAATTGAGCACGGCATTACGAGAAACTCATGAGTTGAAGCAGGAAGACCTGCATGTCGCAAAAGCATTAATGCGTCTGGCAGATCCTTTGGGGGTGGATCTTTCCTTGTATTCAGGTAGGGCGCTGACATATCCGTTGGTGTTTGCTGGATTTGCCCAGCAGTGGCATTCCGGGTTGAAAGACTCCTTGACGGCATTTACCTGGAGCTGGGTAGAAAATCAGGTGGCCGCGATGATTAAGCTGGTGCCTTTGGGGCAAACTCAGGGGCAGATATTGATAATGAAAATGGATGCTGAAATTGAAAAAGCGATCGAAGCGGTAATGGTTTTGGCCGAAGAAGAAATTGGCAGCGGTTTGCCGGGGTTCGCTATTTTAAGTTGTCAGCATGAAACGCAATATACAAGGTTATTCAGGTCTTAGGAATAAAATTATATGAAACAAGCTTTAAGGTTAGGAATCGGAGGGCCGGTCGGCTCAGGTAAAACGGCGTTGGTGGAGATGCTCTGTAAGAAGATGCGTGACGACTACAACCTCGCAGTCGTCACCAATGATATTTATACCAAAGAAGATCAGCAGATATTGATTCGACAAAATGCATTGACCGAGGACAGGATTGTCGGGGTGGAAACCGGCGGTTGTCCGCATACCGCAATCCGTGAAGATGCATCAATGAATCTGACGGCCATTGAAGAGCTGCAACAGCAGTTCGATGGCCTGGAGATGGTGATTATCGAGTCGGGGGGCGATAACTTGAGCGCAACCTTCAGTCCGGAATTATCCGATTTGACGCTTTATGTGATTGATGTG
>JAWVWZ010000357.1:0-1752 GCA_033723505.1 Hydrogenovibrio sp. | reverse complement strand
TTCCATGTCTTCGACGCGCGGACTTTTACAACCCTCTATCGTCGCAATCCCTTCGGAAATCACGCTTTATTGGTGGCGGTCTTCGGCTCCGGTATCTTGTCGGTTCTGATGATTTACCTGCCTTTCGGCAATCTGGCGCTGGGGACGACACCATTGGAATGGAAGCATTTATGGATGGCCATGTTTATTGCCGCGTTGCCGACTTTCATTCTTTCCGGCATCAAAGAACTCTTTAAGACCCGGTGGCTGTAAACACCACGCAAATCAATCCAGAATTGAAACCGACTTGATTGCCGCGACCCAGGGTTGACCTGGTGCGAGCGCCAGTTTTCTTGCCGACCGCTTGGTCACCAAAGCCAACAGCGGCCAGGGCTCACCTTCCACCCTCAGGCGCAATAACAGACTATAGGCATTATGAGGTTCAATGGTCTCGATGTGAACCGGTAAATGATTCAGCATGGACGTCATTTCCGGCTTTCGCGCCATCAAGCTCACCTGTTGTGCCGCGATGACCAGCCTGACGGGATGTCCTGCCGTCTCTTTGACCTGAGGCACGAATAATGAAGTGTCTCCGACATTCAGCAAAGTCAATCCGTCTTCAGGATAGTGCATCCCCACTTCGGCAGCCAATACCGAGCGTGGTGCCTGACTCTGATACAAAGGTGTCCCTTCCCGGTTCAATGCCTGCTCCAGGGGTTCGATATCGGTAATGCGCCCTTGACTCATAAACACCACGGTATCCGCTAGACGCTCCACCTCCTCAGGAGAATGGGTAATATAAAGAATCGGGATGTCCAGCTCATCCCGAAGCCTTTCCAGATAAGGCATGATTGCCCGTTTGGCGAACAGATCAAGGGCTGCCATTGGCTCGTCCATCATCAGAATCTTCGGCTGAGACAACAGGGTTCGTCCAATGGCCACCCTTTGTCTTTCACCGCCGGACAGGGTTTGCACATCGCGAGACAATAAATCCGACAACCCCAGCCAGTCGATCACCTGGTCGTAGCCGATCATATCGTCATCCAAACCGTTCTTGCGTGCACGCTTCAATCCGTATTTGAGGTTATCGGCGACGGTCAGGTGTGCGAACAAACTGGCCTCCTGGAAGACATAACCCAGTCGACGCTTATGGATGGGCTGAGTCCTTTTTCGGCTCAGCCAAAGCTGATCGCCATAGCGCACTTCGCCCTCGGCATCGGTCTCGAAACCGGCCAGACAACGTAAAAAACTGGTTTTGCCGCTACCGGAATGCCCGAAAATGGCAGTGACCCCCGTCTGCGGAATCTCGAAATTTCCGGTCTGCAAACAAAAATCTCCCCGCGTCCACTTCAGGTGTCCTGACAAACTCATCCGACTTTGACCTCCATCCGACGGTTCAGACCATAAACCAGAGTCAATACCAGCAGACTCATCACCAGCATAATCGCCGATAAAATATGCGCCTGATCATACTCCAATGCATCGACATGATCATAGATCGCAATGGAGGCGACCTGAGTGACTCCCGGAATGTTGCCCCCGATCATCAGCACCACGCCGAACTCGCCAACCGTGTGGGCGAATGCCAGGGTCGCGGCAATCAGGTAATGGCGTCGGGTCAAGGGCAAGGTCACACTGAAAAATCGATCGATCGGACCGGCACCGAGCGTGGCGGCGACCTCCCCCGGACGTTTTCCCAGTTGTTCAAAACCATGCATCATCGGCTGAATCGCAAAGGGTAAAGAATACAAAAAGGAGCCGATCACCAACCCG
>JAWVWZ010000356.1:0-1753 GCA_033723505.1 Hydrogenovibrio sp. | reverse complement strand
GGCGTGCCGCCGCCCCAATGCAATTGGTCGACCTTTCGGTTCGAGTCGAATAGCTTGGATTGCATTTCGATCTCTTTGTACAGGCGCGACAAATATGGCGTGGTTTTAGAGCGGTCTCGCGTCCAGACCTTATTACAGGCACAAAAGAAACAAACGGTATCGCAAAACGGGATATGAAAATAGAGAGACAGGTTTCGACCGGACTGGTTGCTTCGTTCGGCGGCGGCTTCATAATCGGCAATGCCGAAATCGCTTTCGAACTGCAACGCCGTCGGATAGGAGGTATACCTTGGACCGGTCTGGTTATAACGCTTGATCAATGCTTCGTCGAATTGAATTGTTTGTTCCATAGCTTACCTTCTATCGTTGCTCAAGTATCCACCGTCCTGCAAAAATTGCGAACAGCGAATGGCCCTAATTTTATTCAGGGCATTTTATGACATGATCACTTTTTTATAAACAGCCAAGCCTGATGAATTTTCGAATTTCGTTTGAAATCCATCGGCATGGTTCGTTGAGTGATGTCCTCTATCGACCATTCCGCTTCGAAAGCCGACCGATCCAACTTGAATTTTCTCAGGTTGTTGGAAAACACCAACTTACCGCCGTCAGCCAACAGGCACATCGTATCCTGCAGAAGCTTCACGTGATCCCGTTGAATATCAAGCGTGCCCTCCATTCGTTTCGAAGTCGAAAAGGACGGCGGATCGATAAAGATCACATCGAATTTCTGCGTCGGTTTGTCTGCCTCTTTTTCCAACCACTCGATGACATTCTCCTGAAGCAACTGGTGTCGGGTTTCGTCGACGTCGTTACACATGAAATTATGCTTCGCCCAGTATAGATAGGTTTTCGACATATCGATGCTCAAGCTGCTTTTGCACCCAGCTTTAGCGGCTTCGGCAGTGGCAGTGGCGGTATAGCAAAAGAGGTTCAACAGGGTTTTTCCGGCACTGAGTTTGGCGACTTCTTCACGCACCATGCGATGATCCAAAAACAGCCCAGTGTCCAGATAATCGGTAAAATTCACCCGAAGTTTGGTCTGATTCTCGACAATCGTGAAATAGTTTTTCTGCTGGTCCAGCTGCTCATACTGCTCTTTGCCTTTTTGTCTGGCGCGAACTTTAAAACAGATACGTTCCGCATCAATGTTAAAGACTTCCGGCAAGACAGACAGAGCTTCATACAAGCGCTTTTTCGCTTTGGTCGGATTGACCGTTTTCGGCGGTGCATACTCGGCAACCACCACCCATGTCCCGGCTTCGAGAGTATGATAGACATCAATCGCAAGGGAATACTCGGGGATATCCGCATCATAGACACGATAAGCCTGAATCTCGTTTTGCTTGACCCAGGGTTTCAGCCCTTTCATATTTTTACGAATGCGATTAGCGACCATACGCGCGTTGTCCGACGCCGATAACTCAGGATGTAACCGCTGAACTTGAACGGCCAGATCGACACCGACCTGCAATGCCGGCTGTCGGAACCATTCCTCTTCGATATCGAATCGGAACAGGCGACATTCCATGGCGCCATTGAAGAAATCATGAGAGCGTTTGGCTTTGATTCCCAAAAACATGCCCAGCTCGGTATGGCAAGTCAACACCGCTGCTTTCCAACCGACAAATTCCGACTTCAGATAATCGCCAAGCTGCATATAGGTCTCTTTAACGGTTTCCAGCTCACCAAGACGTTCCCCATAAGGCGGATTGCACACCACCAGCCCTGCCTGCCAGTCGCCCCATTTCCG
>JAWVWZ010000355.1:0-1755 GCA_033723505.1 Hydrogenovibrio sp. | reverse complement strand
TCATCGAATATGTGGTGATTCACGAGTTGTGCCATCTGGTGCATGCCAATCATTCGGCGGATTTCTGGCAATTGGTCAAACAGCATTGTCCGCAGATGGAAAGTCATAAGGTGTGGTTGAAAGAAAACGGCGCGGCGTTGATCGCCTTTAATGGATAATCGATCCTCGTCGTTAGAATGGAAAAACCCGCTGACGGTTTCCTGTTCGCCAGCGGGGAGCTGAGGAGAGGGTCACCCTATAGGGACACCAAGGTGAAGTGGCTGATCAGATACATCAGCGCAATGGAGCCGAAAGTTAAAATCAACCCCCAGATAATGGCTTTGATTCCGTTCATGGTCTACTCCTTGGTGTCAGTGTGTTTAGGCGTCAATCGGGCGTAATAGTTCGCCAGTGCCTGGATTTCCGAAGTTGTCAGGTCATGAGCGAACTGTGACATGCCTTCATCAATGTCGTTGGTCCGCAACCCCTGCTGATAGGCTTGCATGGTGCGCACAAAATAGCTGGGCACCTGACCGGCCAGAGCCGGAGTAATCTTGTTGCCTTCGCCATGCACACCGTGGCAAGATGCGCAAGGCGTAATCATCCGCGAAACATCGCCTTTGGTGACCAGTTTTTTGATGGGGTCAGGCACTTCGGATTTCCCTGTAGACGGCAAACGCTGAGTCGCATAGAAAGCTGCCAGATCGGCCATGTCCTGTTTGCTCAGAGGTTGTGTTGCAGCATGCATCAATTGCGCTTTGCCGTTTCCCTCATGACGCAATCCGGACTGGTAGTCCAGCAGGGTTTTATAGGTATATAAGGGCGTGTTGCCTGCCAGATTCGGTGCATTGCGCGAAGGTGCGATGCCTTGTTCACCATGACAGCTTACGCACAAACCGTATTTATGGAGTTCAGCTCCCCGTTGGACATCGCCTTTCGGCATGCTTTTGGCCGTTTGATCCCAAGTGATTTGGCTCCAGGCCGGAGCCGAGGGGATCGCATGTTCTGAAGCGAATGCCTCCACGCTCAGGCAGGCGAGACACAGTAACCATAATTTTCTCATTTCAAATTCTCCTGCATCCTGTTTAGCTGAAAATGTCTTTGCGGAAAGTACGCTGCCAGTTTTTGGCAACGGCAGCGCGGATATGGCGGTAAAATGGATTTTCCGTCGGATCCGACATCACATAGCTTTCTTCATAAGGATGATCGTTACCGGCATAGCGGAAAGTTTCCGCGACCGTCATGCCCCAGTCTTCAGCCGCCATGGCAACACAGTTATTGGTGATAAACGGCGTGCCGATCTCTTTACCGGTCAATTCGGCCTGAATGGCCTTGGTCACCACCTTTGCCTGATTGCTGGCAATATAACCGGTCTTAGGCATCGGGTCCGCAGCGGCAGAGTCGCCGATGATATAGACATCCTGATCGCGCTTGGTTGAGAAGTCTTTTGAATTGAATGGCGCCCAATCCCCGTGAGTCAATCCGTTCATGCGAACGAACGCCCCCGCCATTTCCGGAGGAATGATATTGATGACATCGCCTTTATGCACCTGTCCATCGGCCGTGGTGAGGGTGCGGTTGCCGGTGTCCAGTTTGGTGACGTGACCGCCGGCCTTTTTAGGGACCCATTCAATACGCGCATTCGCAGTGCCCAAACCATGCTCTTTTTGCCAGAAATCCAGATAGACGTCATGGAAAATAAAATCATCCTTCGAGTCCAGAATCACTACTTTCGCGGTTGGATTGGTTTCTTTCAGTTTATTGGCGATAAAAGAC
>JAWVWZ010000354.1:0-1772 GCA_033723505.1 Hydrogenovibrio sp. | reverse complement strand
GGATGTGACATTAAGTTGCCTGGACGAGTCAGACAATATTGTGCTGGTCGCCGAACCTTCCTTGTCGTCCTTAAGAGCCGTCAATGCTGTTGTCCGGCTGACCCAAAGACTCGGGTATCTGAAAGATTCCCTTAAGTTGATAATCAATCGTCACCACTCCAATGGCGACGAATTGATGGAAGAGGTGATTGAAGCGATGGAAGTGGATAAAGTCGCCAGGGTCAATAACGATTTCATCAATTTCAATGAGTCGTTGAAAGAAGGCAGGCTTCTTAAGGACTTCAAGCCGGAAGCTCATGTCAATTCACAGTTGAACCTGATTGCCCATATGCTGCATAACGGCAGCCTCAATGTTGAGGTTGAACCGCAACAGCCCATCGAACAAAAAACTGGGGTGACAAAAGCGATGGACTGGGTCAAAGAACAGGTCGCCCGGATTCCGTTACCTGAAAAGTGGGCAAAAGCTCTGAATGAAGCGGTTTAGGCTGAGTCGGGAGAGAATGCAGAATGGGATTACGTGAAAGGTTAAGACAGGTTGAGCAGCAACGACAGGCAGAGGTGAAACAGCAAGAAGAAGAGGTGCTGACGACGGATGCAGCAATTGCGCCGAAAGAGACTCGCGTATCGCAGAACACGTCGTTTCTGGAGATTAAAGAACGTTGTCAGAAACTGGCAGCGGAAGACGATGCATTTTACGATGCTGACAGTCAGGAAACCCGCAATGAACTGCGTCCGCGTTTAGAGGAGCTTGTCCGTGAAGTTGCGGCGGAAAAAGGTTATCCCTTGACCGAACTGGAAGTGCGCCAGCTTGGTTTGGAATTGCTGGACGAGATTTACGGATTGGGCCCTATTGAGCCTTTAATGAATGATCCGACGGTTTCCGATATTCTGATTAATGGGTATGATCAGATTTATGTCGAAAGACGTGGAAAGCTCGAATTGACAGATGTTTCATTTATCAGTGAAGAACATCTGCGCAATAAAGTTGACCGGATGCTTTATACCACCGGAAGGCGTGTCGATGAATCCTCTCCTCTGGTGGATGCCCGGCTACCCGATGGTTCCCGTATCAATATTATTATTCCGCCACTGGCTGTCGATGGAATCAGTGTTTCCATTCGTCGCTTCCCTGAACAGCATTTGAGAGCGAAAGATATGATCGCTTTCGGCAGCATGACCGAAGAAATGTTTCAATTTTTGGATTACGGGGTGAAATCTGGACTCAATATTCTGGTGTGCGGCGGAACCGGCTCGGGAAAAACCACGACCCTGAATATGTTGTCGGGGCTGATTCCGGAGGATGAGCGAACGGTTACCATTGAAGACAGTGCCGAACTGCGTATGCAACAGACGCATGTGGTACGCCTTGAAACCCGTCCATCGAATGTCGAAGGGCAAGGGGAGATTTCCCAGAGAGAACTTTTGAAAAATGCATTGCGGATGCGTCCGGATCGAATCGTCCTTGGGGAAGTTCGAGGAGGGGAGGTATTGGATATGCTTCAGGCGATGAATACCGGGCACGATGGCTCTCTGGCAACGCTTCATGCCAATGGTCCGAGAGATTGCATAGCCCGTTTGGAGTTGATGATCAACCTGAGTGGCGTCGAGATTCCGGCGGCGTCAATCCGCAAGCAAATTGCCAGTGCAATCGACATCATTATCTATGTGAATCGTGGTCGTGATGGAAAAAGGCGGGTGGAATCGGTGACCGAAGTGCTCGGCGTGGAAGAAGACAATGTCGTCCTGCAGGAGATCTATCGTTTTGAAAACCG
>JAWVWZ010000353.1:0-1778 GCA_033723505.1 Hydrogenovibrio sp. | reverse complement strand
GCACCGGAGTTATCATCACCAGAACATGCAACCAATCCCAAAGACATCATCACCATCAAAAACAAACTTGCTAGTTTCATTTTAAACCCTTTATTTTGCTCTATTAAATAATCCATCGTTTTTTGACTGCTCGCAAAACGATCCTCAAAAACTTGTCGTCTCAGGCATTATCAAATACTGATATGGAGATTGCAATTAAACATCGTTTATAGACCTGTTGAGAAAGTTAATAACTCCCTCATAATCTTTAAGGGTGAATGCCATTTTCCTCCAGAAAATGACGCAACTTAACAATATCATCCTTATTGGAAAGTTCATGTGCGTGATGGGGCAAACCGATAACCAACTCATTTTCGCCGAACACAATCTTGGCGTGATTACTGGGCGAAACCTCTATTTGCGCACCATAATACTCAAGCGTATGGGACAACTTTTTCCAATCCAGGTTTCCCGGCATAGGATGGGCAAACAACTTTTCAATCATAACTTGATGCTTATGGCTCATAGCCTTTCCTCTTTGTGACTTGCGGTAAATTTCGTTTTGACAGGCTGCGTTTCCCACTGCCTGACTTCTTCAAGGCGCTCAAGAGTACCGACATCGTTCCAACACCCCTGATAGAGCTCTCCGGTCACGCATCCTTGTGCAATCGCTTGCATTAAAACCGGCGCCAACGGCAATACCCCTGGCTCGCACCCCTTAAATAAATCCGGATGCAATAGGCTGATTCCGGAAAAGGTATAGTCCGGAGACACCGAGACTCGACCGTCTGGCAACAGTCCGAAATCGCCCTGCAGCTTAAATTCGGGCGTCGGCACCAGTACCAGATGCGCCAAAACACCTGGTTCAAGCTGTACATCCATTAAGTTTTCAAAAGGATAATCGGTATAGACATCGCCGTTAACGACTAAAAATGGCGTGCCTTGCGATGAAATCAGTTTTGGCAGCGCCTGAATAATGCCGCCCGCCGTCTCCAGTCCGCCTTCGGGTTCAGGAGAGTAATCGATCTCAAGACCGAAACGCTCCCCATCACCAAGTGCCTGCTCGATTTGTTGTCCCAGCCAAGCATGGTTAATGACCACCTTTTCAATACCGATTCTGGCAAACCGACGCAAATGTTTTTCGATCAAGGAATCCTCCCCGACCTGAACCAACGGTTTGGGCAGTGTATCGGTCAAGGGGCGTAAACGATTGCCCCGGCCTGCCGCCAGGATCATCGCCCGATAAACAAAGGGATTTTCGACCGACACTACCCGGCCTCCTGATCATATTCGACAGACGTCAGTTTCGGCAACAAGTCCTGTTCAACCCAGTCCACCAAAAATCGCATTTCCGGATAGGCTTGACCGACATCCACGATATAGGTCAGAGTGTTCGGAATATCTGGCAGATACCCGGGTTTTCCATCTCGATGATACAAGCGGGCAAAAATGCCGGAAGCCTTCAAGTGACGCTGAATGCCCATCCAGTCCATCGACTGCAAAAACGCTTGCCACTCATCTCGTGCCAACAACCGCTTTTGTACCAGCATCAAAAAATATTCACGTTGCCATTCTCGCACCTGCTCTGCCGGCCAGCGGACATAACAATCACGCAGCAGGGAAACCGCATCATAAGTCAAAGGGCCTTTTACCGCGTCCTGAAAATCCAGCACACCAGGATTGTTTTCCGGCGTCACCATCAGATTGCGGCTATGGTAATCGCGATGCACGTAAACTTGCGGCTGAGCCAGCGCCGATCGAATCAAGGCCTCCTGAACCTGCTGCCACTGGATTTTCTG
>JAWVWZ010000352.1:0-1780 GCA_033723505.1 Hydrogenovibrio sp. | reverse complement strand
TTCGACCTTGGTCGAAGATGAAGGGGTGATGGTCAAGGATCGTTCGCAAATCCGGTTCTCCGGACTTGCCGCCAAAGAAGGCGGAGAGTTTGAAGGTCTGGATTGGGAAGTCTTTTTGGCGCAATTGCGCCAGGAAGTGACGCAATTGGCGCAGAGTCTGCAGCAAGGCAAGGCCGCAGCGGTTTATGAAAGTGAAGAGGACTTAAGGTTTGCCGGCAGTCTGTTGGCCCTGCGGTTACCCGAAGTCAAGCGCCAGTCTCAGTCGGCGGTTTCCGATTGATAAATAGGGTTATGACGCCAGCATGCCGATACGGATCGCAGCCAGAGCTTCTTCGCTTAGACCTAAGGTGTCTGCAGTGGTTTTCAGCATCTGCTTGAGTTCTTCAGTGACATAAACTTGGAAGACACTTTCGCTCACCAAGGCATTGGCTAATTGAATCAGGGCCACCAGACGTTTGAGCTCCGGTGTTTTGATACTGCCCAGATTGCGGTCATGGTGCAGGATCATGGTTTTGCGGAAGCTGGCATCCAGGTTCCAGGCTTCCGCCACCAGGACTCCGACCATGCCATGTGTGGTGTGGTAGGTGTCCAGCTCCAGTTCCGTGGTGGAATAGGGCGCGGACAGACTCTTGGTGAAGACGGTTTCATAGGCAGGATCTAAGCGGGTCATCATAAATGCGCCGATATTATGGAAAAGCCCGAGTAAGTATGCCTCATCGGCGGAGACAGAGTCGACATACTTGGCGATTTCCGCGGCGGTTTCGGCGACCTTGACGCTATGTTGAAGCAATTGATCGTGGCCGAAATCTTCTACTCCTTGCTTTAAAGCGATGGCAGTAATCAGGTTTTTCAGACGGCGAATCCCCAGGATGTCGATGGCGTCGCGAATCGTATGGATGTCGCGAGGATTGTTTCCCTGCATGGAAGGCTTGTTAGCTGCTTGTACGACTTCTCCAGCCAATAGGGTGTTTTGGCCGATGACATTGACTAGCTCCGAAATGTCGGGAAAATCCTGTGTATTCAACAGCTGCTGTAGCTTGATGACTTCTCTCGGGATTGCGATTTTTTCGGTTTTGTTCAGTAAGATTCGGGCTTGTGTCAATTGGTCTTTTAGCAGCATGAGCAACCTTTGGAAATAAACAGCATCGTTTGTAAAACCACTGATAAAAATGGGGTGAGCGATTATAATCGTTTTTAATTTGATATGATGGCATCACGCTCAAAACGATTCGGCGCACACAAATTTATCAATTCTATTCGCATTATTATAAGCATTAATCCTTAAATATATGGCCAAATTTACCTCTCCCGCCACCCTTTTCGAAGATATTGAACCGGATTTGTCCCTGCAGGACGGGCAAGCAAGGTTTGACGCCATCCATCCATTTCATTCTTTCATCGTACAGGCACCGGCCGGCTCTGGTAAGACCGCGCTTTTGACGCAGCGTTTTTTAGCGCTGCTGTCGCAGGTGGAGACGCCGGAGCAGATTATTGCGATGACCTTTACCAAAAAAGCGGCGGCGGAAATGCAGGAGCGTATCTTCCAGGCGTTGCAGTTCGGCGCCAGCCCTTTGAAACCGGATTCCGGGATTTTCGAGCGAAACACCTGGTATTTGGCGAAAGCAGCCTTAGAAAACAGTCATCGGCGCGAGTGGCAGTTGTTGCAGAACCCACACAGATTACGTATTCGTACATTGGATTCGATGAACAGTTATCTGGTACAGCAGATGCCATTGTTGTCACGCTTCGGCGGACAGAGTGAACTGGTCGAACAGCCGGA
>JAWVWZ010000351.1:0-1787 GCA_033723505.1 Hydrogenovibrio sp. | reverse complement strand
GTTTTTTGGCCGATCTGGCGCAAAAGAATTTCCACTCTCAAACAAATCGATTCGATTTGGAAAGCCTGCAGGCGTTATTTCAAACCTACGCAGCCCATGAACCCAGTATTGACCAGGTCAGGATTTTGTCACCGGTTGGGCATGAATGGCTGAGAATTAATAAAATCGGTTCTCAGGTATCAGTGGCGCCCAAGGATCAACTTCAGGACAAACATGACCGTTATTATTTTTCCGATGCGATTTCGCTGCCGAAAAACGGCATTGCGATTTCTCGTTTAGATTTGAATGTTGAGAATCATCAAGTCGAGTTGCCGTTGAAGCCAACCATCCGCCTCGCCACGCCTTTATATGGTGAAAACAACCAGCTTCGAGGCGTTTTGGTCATCAATTTCCTTGCGCAAGGCCTAATCGAACAATTGCAGACGCTTAGAAAAGAGCCTCATCAGCACTTATGGTTTTTGGACGAGAATCTGGATTGGGTGATTGCGCCGGAAGGGCATATGCCATGGGCGAGACAGTTAGAAATCCAGCATAGCAGCCTGGCAGATTTTTTGCCGGAGGTGACACGGAAGCTTCTTAAGAGCCCGCAATTCAGCGGTGTTTTTGATACAAATGAACAGGATTTCTTTATCTCAGAAACGGGGTTTTTGCCTCCGAAAAGTTTGCGGCAACAGCCTTATATTTCCCGGGCGAAAAACCTTTATCTGATTTCTGCTTATCCCAAAGCACAATATTCGTTGAGCAGTTTACTAAACCATCCTTCGATGCGGAACCTGATGTTTGAGATTATCGGTCTGTTGGTTTTGATCGCAGCTTTTATCGGCGTAGAGGTTTATCGCCGGGAAAAGCTGGCGAAAAAGAACCTGTTTCAAAGAAATCAAATCAGAAGTTTTTTTAATCATGCGCCGGAAGCCATGTTGATCAGTGGGGAAGGCGGTCAACTCATCTACCAGAACGATAAAGCTCGGATCATTCTTTCGCAAGCCGACGCCTTAAAAGATGGGTTAGGCATTCAGAATGAGCAAGAAAGAGCGGACTTGTGGCGGCAAGTCATGCTGAAGGGGGAAGAAGAGTCGGATGTGCTTGTCGAGTTAGAAGGGAAAAAACGCTACTTTATCCGACAAAGCTTTCTGATTGAAGGCGCGGAAGGCGATCGTTTGATGGCAGTCATTCTCACAGATTTAACCGAATTGAAGGCGGCGCAATATCAATTGATGGAAAAAGAAGCCAGGATACGACATTTAATCGATGCGGCACCCGATGCCATCTTGTTGTCGAACGATAAAGGCGAGATTCTAATGTCGAACCGCAAGGCGCAAAAGATGTTTGAATTGAGCCAGGAAGCTTTTTTAAACACTTCGATAGAGTCGCTGGTACCTCATCCGTATCGGGGAGCGCATAAAGCGATGAGAGAAGCCTTTCATGCGGCTCCCAGGCACCGGATGATGTCTGAAAATCCCAATATCCTTGCACAATCCGCTTCCGGCCGTAAATTCTATGTTGAAATCAGCTTAAGCCCGACGGTACAGGAAGGCGAGACATTGGTCATCAGTATTATCCGGGATGTCACCGACCGGAAGCGGATTGAAAATCAGTTGAAGCAGAACCAGAAGATGGAAGCTCTGGGTCAACTTACCGGAGGTATTGCCCACGATTTCAACAATATGTTGACATTGATTATCGGCAACCTTGATCTGGTAAGGGCATCCTTGATGCAGACGCCACCGCAACTAGGCATCGCCAAAGAGAAGCTGGATATCGGGTTAAACAGTGCTTTGAAGGCGACG
>JAWVWZ010000350.1:0-1794 GCA_033723505.1 Hydrogenovibrio sp. | reverse complement strand
CGGCGGGGGAATGTTGGTCACGCACCATGAAGCATACGCCCGTCAGGCCAAACATTTAAGTACAACCGCAAAGCAACCGCATTCCTGGTTGTTTGAACATGATCAGATCGGCTATAACCTGAGGATGCCCAACCTCAATGCAGCGTTGGGCGTCGCACAAATGGAAAAACTGACGCGATTTTTACAGCTCAAGGCGACATTGGCAGCCGATTATCATGCCTTTACGCAAGCCCATCCCTGCCTGGTAGATTTTCAACCGGAAGAAGGGGAGCCCAATTATTGGCTGAATGCTCTGTTGCTGGAAAACGAAGCAGAGAGAGACTTCTTTTTGGCCTATGCCAACGAGCATGACGTACAGGTGCGTCCGCTATGGACACCGATGCACCGCTTGGAGATTTATCGTCATGAAATCCGCATGCCGATGACCCAAACCGAATTCTTCGCCGACCGATTGGTGAACCTGCCAAGCGGCGTGGTATGTTCACAATGGCAGGCCATGTCGGAGACTTCCGGTGTCTAATATGTTGAAAATGCCGGTTTTATTGATTGGCGGCGGAGGCCACTGTGCCTCCGTGATCGATGTAATTGAGGCCGGCGATGACTTTGAAGTGGCCGGCATTGTTGAAGCGCAAGCTTCCGAACGGAAAGAATTGCTGGGCTATCCGGTGGTCGGCACCGATGCACAATTGCCCGAACTGCTGAAGCGCGTGCCTAATTGTGTCATCACCGTCGGTCAGATCCGTTCTGCCGACGTGAGAGAAAAACTCTATCTTGAAATCAAGCGTCTGGGAGGGCATCTGCCCAATATTATCTCGCCGCTGGCCCGAGTCGCTCGTTCGGTCGAAATGGGGGATGGCAATGTGGTGATGCATCATGCCATCGTGAACCATTTTGCCAAACTTGGGAACAACACGATCATCAATCATCGGGCGCTGGTGGAACATGATGCGATGGTCGGTGATCACTGTCATGTGTCCACCGGCGCCATTATGAACGGCGGTACAAGCTTGGGCGCCGGATGCATGCTCGGCAGCGCCGCGGTGATGATTCAGGGCGTCTCGGTGATCGGGCGCACCTTGATCGGTGCCGGTGCCGTGGTGACCGAGTCGATCGAACAATCCGGTACTTATATCGGCTGCCCGGCACGGTTAATAGGAGAGCGCAAATGACACCGCCATCGACTTTTATCATCGCCGAAGCCGGCGTCAATCATAACGGCGATATCCGTCAGGCCTTTGCCTTGATCGACGCCGCCGTCAACGCCGGTGCCGATGCGGTGAAATTCCAGACTTTTCAAAGCAAACATCTGGTTTCAGAACAGTTGCAGCAGGCGGCTTATCAAACTGAAAACACCGGCAAAAATCAGACGCAATATGAACTGCTCAAATCGCTGGAATTATCGGAAACAGATCATCTCGAGCTGATTGATTATTGTCGGCAAAAAGACATTGAGTTTATGTCGACGCCTTTTGACGACGAAAGTATTGAACTGCTTCATCGACTGGGCATGGGGCGCTGGAAAATTCCTTCCGGAGAATTGCTGTCGATTCCCTATCTCAGAAAAATTGCTGCTTATAATCAGCCGACCATTCTTTCGACGGGAATGGGCGATTTGGCGGAGGTCACCCTGGCGGTGTCGACCTTATTGAATGCCGGATTGCAATCGCATAATCTGTCGATACTGCATGCCAATACCGCTTATCCGACACCCTATGAAGACGTGAACCTCAAGGCGATGCAAACCCTGAAAGAGCAGTTTTCAGTGAAAGTGGGGCTGTCCGATCATTCTTTAGG
>JAWVWZ010000349.1:0-1799 GCA_033723505.1 Hydrogenovibrio sp. | reverse complement strand
ATGGAACAATTGCAAACAAAAATCGAAGTGTTGCATGCGACGATGGAGGATGAGTCTCTTTATCAATCTGATAGAAGTGAAGAGTTGACAAAACTTCTGAAAGACGAAGCTGTCGCCAAGAAGCGCCTGGAAGAGCTAGAAGAAAGGTGGTTGATGCTTGAAGAGGAAATCTCGGAGATTACTGCTCGCTATGAATAAGTTGTTTATGAGGGATAGAGCATAAAAAAAGCCGCTGGATGCGGCTTTTTATTTTGGGTGGTTGCGCGTGATTATTGCGCGCATCCTTTAAAGGCACAACCATGCTTTAAACCGAATTTGCGCAGGAAGTACACCATTGGGCAGAAACCGGTTAGGGCTGAGATGATTAAGTTCAGTCCGATAAATGCCGTCAGCAGCAACCAGGTGGCGGAAACATAATAGCCTAAGGCTGCGGATGCCAGTACCATGGTGCCGACGATTAACATCATTACTTTTTCGATAGTCATTGTTCTTTCTCCGATCTGTTGAAATGAATCATTTGATTCAAATAATTGCCCCAATTTTAACATAGGCGGTTTTTAAATTAAAACTATTGATTTAGTGATAAGTATGCTTTATATATCTAACGACTTTAATTTCGCTGATAAATTCAGTATAATTTTGCGTTTGTTTTAGGAATGTACGCCTAAGCTGGATGGCTTGATTGCATCGCTTAAGCAGCGTATAAAACCCAAATTTTTAATTTTGAGATATTAAATCATGCAAGTAACAGTAGAAAAGCCTGAATCAGGCCTTGAGCATAAGATCAATGTGGTAATCCCAGCCGGTGACTTGGATAGCAAAGTAGAAAAGCGCCTAAACGAGATGCGTCGTACCGTCAAAATGGATGGTTTCCGTCCTGGCAAAGTACCATTGAGCGTGGTTAAAAAGCGTTACGGTGGACAAGTTCGTCAAGAAATGATGGGTGAAACTGTTCAGCAGTCTTTTTATGAAGCGGTTCAAAAAGAGTCTTTGAATGTTGCTGGCTACCCGATGTTTGATAGCTTGGATGAAAAAGACGGCAATATCGAGTTCACTGCAAGATTTGAAGTTTTCCCGGAAGTTGAACTGCCTGATTTCTCGACACTGAAAATCGAGAAGATCAAAGCCGAAGTCACTGACAAAGATGTTGAGAACATGGTCACTAAATTGCGTGAGCAAAAAATGGCATGGAAACCTGGAAACGGCAACAAAAAAGCAAAAATGGGTGAACAGGTCATTATTGATTTTGTCGGCAAGAAGGATGGCGTAGAATTTGAGCGCGGTAAGGCTGAAAACGTTCCATTGGTGCTGGGCAGCGGTCAGATGATTCCTGGTTTTGAAGACGGTATCGTCGGCATGAAGAAAAACGAAGAGAAAACCATCGAAGTGACTTTCCCGGAAGACTATCACGCAGAAGACTTGAAAGGTCAGACCGTGACTTTCGATATCAAGGTTCATTCGGTTCAAACCAAAGTGTTGCCTGAAATGGATGAAGAGTTCGTTAAATCATTCGGCATTGAAGATGGTAAAGAAGAGTCTTTGGTTGCGGAAATTCGTTCCAACATGGAAAAAGAATTGGCGCGTGCCGTGGATAACAAAAACCGAACGGCTGTTTTGGAAACCTTGTCTGATGCCGTGACGGTTGATTTGCCGAAGTCTGTGGTGGAGCAGGAAGCATCAGGTTTGATGCAGCGTCAAGTCGAAGCTTTCCAGCAACAAGGCGTCAAAGCGGAAGATGTCGGTTTGACTTTGGAAGCATTCATGCCGGAAGCGGAAACTCGCGTTAAGTTGGGATTGAT
>JAWVWZ010000348.1:0-1805 GCA_033723505.1 Hydrogenovibrio sp. | reverse complement strand
CCGGTACCGAAGCCGGTTTCGGCAATGCGAAACGTGGTTTCCGAGGAAGGATTTGCCTTGAGCGCCTCAAAACGCCGTACCAGATCGTTATGCCGGATAAAAACATAGTCGACTTCATCCACCCCGTTTTCGGAATTGTAATAATAATCTTCGAAAACGGGGGAATAGGGCGTCGATTGATCGAACCAATTCAGCTGTGCGAGTTCTAGCTTTTCCATAAAACTTTAAAGTTTTTCGAGTTTGGCGAAAGCCGCCACCAACCATTTCGAGCCAGCATGTTTGAAGTTCACCTGAATCCGGGCATGATCGCCGGCGCCTTCTGTTGCCAAAACCATCCCTTCACCGAATTTCTGATGGAAAACCTGTGAGCCGACTTCAAAACCGGATTCATTAATTGCCGTGCTTCCGCCGAAGGCACCCCCACCATAACCGGCTTGGGAGGCAGGCCTGACCGATCCGGTCAAACGAACAAAATTGACGCAGTCTTCCGGCAACTCCTTAATGAAACGCGAAGGCTGAGGATAGAATTCATTACCATGCATTCTGCGCCTGTTGGCATAAGTGATGATTAGCTGTTGTTCGGCGCGGGTAACGCCGACATAAGCCAGACGACGCTCTTCTTCCAAACGATAAACATCTTCCTGAGACTGCTGCGATGGGAACAAGCCTTCCTCAAGGCCGATCATAAACACTAACGGGAACTCCAAGCCTTTGGCAGCATGTAAAGTCATCAATTGTACCGATGACTCCCACTGGTCTGCTTGCTGTTCGCCCGCTTCCAAAGCGGCCTCTGCCAAAAATTCCGCCAACGGACTGCTGAAACTGGCCTCTCCCATGAAATCGAGTTCTGCGTCACTTAAAGCTTCCGCCTCCGAAGGCATGCCGGTCAAATCGGCATTCTGTTCCTTTGGCTTGAACTGGCTGACCGCATTGATCAGCTCGTCGATATTTTCCAGTCGACTTTGCCCCTGCTCGGAAGAGTCCTTTTCAAAATGCAGCTGTAAACCCGAACGCGAAACGACCTGAATCACCAGATCTTTCAGCGCCAGTCCATCGGTCGATTCCATCAGAGACGCCACCAGGGATAAGAAGCCATTGACAGCCGTTTTCGCCCGTGCGGTCAAAAACCCGTCATCAATCATCTGTCGTGCCGCCTGCCACAGAGAGATCTGTTGCTGTTTGGCGACCTCCCGAATCGCATCGGCAGTTTTATTGCCGATGCCGCGCGGTGGGTGATTGTAGACGCGTTCGAAAGCCGCATCGTCTTCAGGATTGATCAGTAGTCTCAAATAAGCGAGCACATCTTTGATCTCGGCACGGTCATAGAATCTCAACCCACCATAAACCCGGTATGGAATCCTCGCTTGCAACAACGCCTGCTCGATCACACGGGATTGAGCATTGGAGCGATAGAGCACTGCAATATCCGAACGGCTGCCGCCCTGCTCCTGCCAAGCCTCAATCTGATTACAGAGATAACGGGCTTCATCGAGTTCGTTGAAAGCTTCGTAAATCTGAATCGGCTGACCGTCGTCTCCGGCGCTCCAAAGGTTCTTCCCCATCCGCTCCAGGTTATGGGCAATCAGACTGTTGGCGGCCCGCAAAATGACCCCGGTCGATCGGTAATTCTGCTCCAAACGAACGGTTTTTACCTGGGTAAAATCTTCATCGAACTGACGGATATTTTCGATTTTCGCTCCTCGCCAGCCATAAATGGATTGGTCGTCGTCGCCGACCACAAACAATTTCCCGCTGGCACCGGCGAGCACTCGTAGCCATGCGTACTGCAGAGAATTTGTATCCTG
>JAWVWZ010000347.1:0-1806 GCA_033723505.1 Hydrogenovibrio sp. | reverse complement strand
CTTTGGTAGTCAGATCCGGAATGATTTTCTGGGCGTCCTTGACGAACAGTTTTTTGTTCAGCCAGGGCACTTCGAACAGGAAGTTTTTCAGAATATAGTTGCGGATGGTGCTGTCT
Organism: Hydrogenovibrio sp.; assembly: GCA_033723505.1. Classification (GTDB taxonomy): domain Bacteria; phylum Pseudomonadota; class Gammaproteobacteria; order Thiomicrospirales; family Thiomicrospiraceae; genus Hydrogenovibrio. Next base: position 1,690 of record JAWVWZ010000347.1, on the reverse strand, counting down.
TTCATTAAATCCCAGAATACCTTCAGGACTTTACCGTCCAGCTTCAGGCTGCGCCAGAAGTCCAGATAGGTGCCGCCGGTGTAACGTTCCAGTTTCGGTAGCATTAACGCGGTGGGCCCCAGACGGGTCTTGTTCAGATCGGTCAGATCCGGGTCGCCATGCAGCGCCGCAAACGGCAGCTTGTCGTTCTGCATGGTGTAGACCTTTCCGTTCAGCACTTTCGGTGCAAAGTAGAAGCTGCCGGCCATCGGCAGAATGGAAAGATCCATGCCGTGCCCGAGCTGGTTGGCAAGCAACAGGCTGTGCGCTCCGGCGGAGACAACGACAAAACGTGCATTGAAAGTGCCTTGCGCGGTCTGACACTCGTAGTGGTCATTTTCGACTTCAACAATGCGCTCGACTTCGGTGCTCAGCGCCACCTGCACATCTTTGCCGGCTTTACGGGCACTGTCGATAAATGAACGGGACAGGCTACCGAAATTGACGGCGGAATATTCGTCGGTACACCCGCTGGCAATGATTTTTTCCGGACGGGGTTTACCATCCTTCATCGCCACTGCCGGCTCGACTTCGGCGATTTTTTCCGCATCCCAAAGTTCCATATACGGGAAAGCTTCTTTAAATTCCTCGTGGCGTTTTTCCAGGCGATCGCATTCTTCGTCACCGACCGCCAGAATCATCTTCGGGAATTTGAACAGAAAGTCGTTTTTATCAACCTGTTCGGCATAGCGAACCAGCATGTTTGCAGTGTGCTTGACCTGTTTGGCCTTTTCCAGTGTATAGTTGGTTTCAATGTCGCCGCAGTGCAAAGTCTGGCTGTTGCTGGTGGCATTGGAATTCAGCGCGGCGATCGAGCCGTACTTTTCCAGAATACAGATGCTTTTGACATCGGTGTATTTGGATAACACATAAGCAAGCGCGGTGCCGGTAATACCGCCGCCAACTATCACAACATCAAAATCACGGGTTCGCATATCCATTTCGTCCATTAAAATTTTCCGAGCCGAGTATTATATAAGAAAGTATTTATAAGGGTAGAAGTAATTTTTTAACCCAATACGTGATTATACGATGAATTTCGGCGCAAGGATGTGAAGATTTTGCCGCCGATGATGGGGCGTCAGATCGAGCAGTTTCTTTCCTGCTGTTCGTAGGTTTCCAGTGCGGACAAGTCTGCCCGGGTTTCGTCCAACCCGCCGATCATCTCGGAAAACCGCGCGCGATCAAGGATGTCGAGCTGCTCGGTCAATAGCCGGTAATGCATCCAGGCGCCTTCCCGGTAGGATTCTACCAGCCCGGCATTACGAAGGTAAGCCAGATGACGGGAAATCAGGCTTTGCCCTGCATTCAGCACGGACACCAGGTCGCAGACGCATAAAGAGTCGCGTTGCATCAACAGGTGGACGATCCTCAAACGCATTGGCTCGCTGAGCGCTTTGAAGAGTTGGCTGTAGTTATCAAGTGTCATAGTCGGCATCGTAAAAAGTACCAAGAGTTTTAAAATTAATGTTTGAACATATCCGTATAAGCGGATATGATAATATCTACGTTCAGTTTTTATTTTAACAGGGATTTTAAATGTTTGATGCATTTGCGAATTTAGTGGCGTATCAATGGCTGGCATTGGATGCCGACAGCCGCCTGGGCCAAGCGATCCATTTTTTTGTGATGGATATCTTTAAAATCTTTT
>JAWVWZ010000346.1:0-1839 GCA_033723505.1 Hydrogenovibrio sp. | reverse complement strand
CCGACCTCCTGTCCCAGTGTTGCCAGATCCTCGGTGCGGTAATCGGTCAAACGTCCTGACCAGAAGGGATAAACGAACGCGACCAGATTTTCCGACAAGGTCAAAGGGAATCCATCAATCAAAGGCGGCGATAAGACGCCTTGCTGCGCAACGAAATCGGCAACGGCTTGTGCCTGAGTCAGTCTTTCCGATTGCGATGCCTCTACCAGCTTGACAAACCAGTCGACCGTTTCATCGTGTTCCTCTAAAACGCCTTGAAGGCGATAAAAACCATAAGGGTCGGCGTGATGAGTTGCCAATCGTTGAATGTGAGGGGTACCCTTGAAACGGGACAGTAAAATCTGCCAGGCGGGGGGCATTTCGGCAACAGGCAAAGACAGGGGCTGCCAAACCAGTTCCGGCGGTCTCAGTCCAAAAAACGCAGGGGCGGCCGGCAACCAGGTCATCGGTCAGGCGTCTTCAAACCGGATATCCGGCCAGCGAATCACCTGCCCGGCAGACACCGCCTGTTGCAATGTCTGGCCTTCGACTTCCGACCAATACTCGGCAGGAATCCCCAGTGCCGGAAAAGCAAAATGAACCGTTTCCAGCGTGAGTGCGGTCCCGGCAGTCAAATCGGTTTTGGCCACCAACCCCATGCGCGAAATATACTTATCGCGCTGGCGGGGCAATACCCTTACCCCGTCACCCATCGCATCGGCGATATGATGGATTTTCTGCAAAACCTCGGCGACACGGCTGACCGGCAAGGCATGCCCGCCGTCCTGCTCATCCCCCATTTCGTCATGACAGATGCCTTTTTCCAACACCACCGCGCCCATCGCCGTCGCGGCATAGAGCATTTCTTCACCGCCGTGATGGTCCGACAGACCATAAGGCAAGCCCACCGCCTGACCGAAGGTTTGCATCAGCTTCAGGTTTTGCTGCTCGACCGGTGCCGGCGGCCCTTTCGGACTGTGCTCGACCAGAATGTCCACCGCATCCCCTTTCAAACCGGCATCCTGTGCCCAATTGACCGCCCTGGCCAATTCTTCCAGCGTGGAATGGCCGGTATCGAGTATCATCGGCATTCCCAATTGGGCAATGTATTCAATCAACGGTTGATGGGTGATATTGGAAGAAGCAATCTTGATGGCTTTGCAGCCGATGCGCTTGGCGAAATCCGCCCCTTCGAAATCATAGACGGAAACCACCACGTCCATGCCCTTTTGTTTGGCATAATCGAATAGCGTTTCGTAGGTGCTCAAGGGTAAGACTTTACGCTCGATCAATGCGCGGTAGTTTTCTTCAACATGCTGTCCGCTTCGGTGTCCCCAGAACTTTTCATTGCCAGACTGTGCCGCCTCCAGGCATATGTCTGCCGTTTGCAGGATTTCGCCTTTGATGGTGGTTACCCCGGCATCCGCCAGCGCATCGATCAGGGCTTTCGCTTCGTTCAGATCCTGATTGAAATAGGTACCGATATCGGGCAGGAATAAAGGGCGTTGCGACTGTTTGATGCTCTGCCAATAACTGCGGACTTTCATTACACGCGCCTCTCGTTAGATATTTAAAGCTGCAAGAACGTTTCGATCAGTTTCAATCCCAGTTCGCCCGATTTTTCCGGGTGGAACTGACACCCCATGCGGTTATCTTGCTGAATTGCCGCGGTAATCGCATGGCCGCCGAAGTCGAATACCGCCAACTGATCGGCTTCGTTCGCCATCTCGGCGTAATAAGAGTGCACGAAATAAAACGCGTTGACTTCCGGCACCGACGCCAACAGCGATCCCTGCCAAGGGGTTTGATTCGGCCGGATTTGCGCCCACCCCATATGCGGGATGGTCATACGCTCGCCAT
>JAWVWZ010000345.1:0-1840 GCA_033723505.1 Hydrogenovibrio sp. | reverse complement strand
GTCACGGCATGAGCAGTCTTCATCTCCGTCATGAGATTACCCTTGGGATTCTGTCAGTGACCCGTTCAAATATGCCGGCCAAGACGCTTTTTCACGGGTTTTGACATAGCCGACGCCGCGGAGTCCGGTTTTGACCCGTTGAATATGTTGGCGCACCAGTGATGGCGGAATTTGCAGCTTGACCCGGAACATCAGCTTGTCGCGTTCATCTTTTGTTTCGACTTGTTTGGGCGTGAACTGGGCTTGTGGGGAGACGAATGTGACTTTGGCCGGAATTGGTTGGTTGGGATAAATGTCCAGCACAATACGGGCATCGTCACCGATCTTCAGCACGCCGGCATCTTTTGCGGGGAGAAAGATTTCCATGTAGATATTGGATAAATCGAGCAATGTCATAATTTTTCCGCCACCGCCGAGAACTTCCCCTTTTTGTGCGAGCCGGTAAAGTACCCGACCTGTGACAGGTGCTTTGAGTATCGACTCGTTCAGTTCGGCCTGAATCTGGCGGACCGATGCCTGATAGGCTTCTTTGCTTTTTTCGAGCGCCTTGAGATTGGCTTCGCTGATTTTGATTTGGGCGCGGGCAGAGGCCAGTGCATTGCGTTGCTCATCCGCCAGGCTCTGGGTGGTGAGGCCTTTTTTCAGCATCGCCTCGATACGGCGGGACTGCTTTTCAGTATAAGCCAAGTCCCGGCGGCTTTTTTCCAGTTTTGCCTTGGCTTCGTTAATGGTTTCCTGGCTTTGCGCCAAATTCGCTTTAACCCGATCATATTGAGTTTGCAGCTCGTTGGTATCCATTTGTGCCAACACCTGACCGGTTTTCACCAGGTCGCCTTCGTCGGCGAAAATGTCCTGGATCCGCCCGGCATACTTGGTAGCGATATCCACTTCGTTGGCTTCAATTCGCCCATTACCGGAAGCGATGCCGTCGGGCAGTAAGCTTTGTTGTTTTTGCCACCATTGCCACCAGAAAGCGGCGATCATCAAGGTCAGGATTAAAAAGGTCAGGAGCCATTTTCGAGCATTTTTCATGAAGTTGTTTTCCGGCGTTACAGGCAATGTCAGTGTTCAATCGGACAATAGGGTTATGCTATGTTTATTTATAGCATTGAATCGGTGTGGAATGAAAGTTTTCGCCGGCAAAAACTGAAATTTTGGGTCATCCGCCGTTTGGAGCTCTGTTCGCCTAGGTATTTTCGAGGCTGAACGCGTCCAGAGTCAGTTGATCTCCAGGCCGATAATGGTCGAGCAATTGCCGAGACCAGATGGCGGCATCTTCGGGCATGCCGTGTGAAAGGTATTGGTGAACCTGCTTTAAAACGTTTTGTTTGAAGGAATCGGAGATTCCGACTTCGCCATTGAGGTTGTCGGCACTGAAGACAAAGGGGAAGCCGGCGGAAACCGAAAATATCCACTCCAGTGCCTGCGGTTTGACCTCCACCTGCTCAAAAGCTTTTTGCTGTGCCGCCGAGCGCCCATCTGGCTCGTACCAGTAACCGAAATCCTCTAATTGCCGGCGAGCGTGTCCTGCAATACACCAGTGGGCGATCTCATGCAAAGCTGAAGCGAAAAAGCCATGGGCGAAAATGATGCGATGATGAGGGTGTTGGGCATCGGCCGGGCGATAAATCGGTTCGGGTTCGCAGCAGACTAATTCGGTGTTGCGCAACGGCAGGAACTGTCGGTTGAAGAGTTCAATCAGGGTGTCGATTTGGAAGGTTGGTTGCATCTGGGGAATCGGGCGTGTTGGACGGGAATCGAATCCGCCAGACCCCTGCCTGGCAGATATTGGATTGGATTAAAGGGTCGCCATGACCTTTTTGGCCGCCTGAATGGTTTT
>JAWVWZ010000344.1:0-1841 GCA_033723505.1 Hydrogenovibrio sp. | reverse complement strand
TGGTGATTGAAAAAATCGCAGAGCGTCACCATATTCCTATTCAAGAGAGAAACCTCTCACAGGAAGACCTGGTAAACGCCGATGAAATATGGCTGACCAGCTCGACTAAAGATGCACTTCCGGTCTGCACTTTGAATCACCGACCTGTCGGTTCCGGCGAACCCGGCCCTATCTGGCGACAAATGCAAACCTATTTCTCGGAAGTGAAACAAGAAATGATCGAGGATGCTCTGCCGAAAGGTTAGTGCATTCATGCAGGAAGGGCCGCTTTCTGCTGACGAACAACATCGAACGAGATTAAAAACGCTATGACTGTAGATTTACATACGCCCGACAATGAAAGCCTGATCGAGTTTCCTTGCGACTATGAGCTCAAGGCGATGGGTCACGCCTCGGAAACCTTTATCGATACCGTATTTGAAATCACCAAAAAATACGCTCCGGAGATCACGCGCGACAATATCCGCCTGAAAGACTCCAAAGGCAAGCGTTTCGTTTCGGTCAACGTCACCTTTTATGCCACCTGTCTGGAACAGATCCATGGCGTATATGGTGAACTGAAAGAACATCCCGAAGTTTTGATGACGCTGTAACCCTTTTCGCCTCATGACTTTGCTCGTCAAACACCTCGGCCTTCGCCCTTATCTCGACACCTGGCAAGCCATGCGGGATTTTACCGACGATCGTGACGATCAAACCGCCGACGAGCTCTGGATCGTACAACACCCCCCGGTATTCACCCAAGGGTTGAACGGTAAGGCCGAACACCTGTTGAACCTGAAAGACAACATTCCTCTGGTCGAAACCGATCGCGGAGGCCAGGTCACTTATCATGGCCCCGGTCAAGTCGTGATCTATTTGTTAATTGACCTCAAACGCGCGAAACTGGGCGTCAGAGACCTGGTGCACCGCATGGAAAAGGCTATTATCCAAACACTGGCACAATATCATATCGAGGGCGTCGCGCGTGCAGATGCGCCCGGTGTCTATGTTGACGAAAAAAAAATCGCCTCTCTCGGGCTCAAGGTTCGAAAGCACCGTAGTTATCACGGATTGGCATTGAATGTCGATATGGACCTCTCTCCTTTCACCTGGGTCAACCCCTGCGGCCTCAAAGGGATGCAAATGACGCAAGTAACCGACTGGGCGCCTCAAGTTCAACTGCCACAAATCGAAAACACTCTGACAGCACAATTGCAAACCGTCCTAGCCCCGGAAATCCCTTGCAAAACAAGTGTTTTTTAAACACCAACGGAAATTTCAGACGCCGAATCGGCCACGCTTCATTCGCAGAATTCGGGTATAATGCCGTCAAATAAGATAGAGAGCAGCGAGACTTTATGAGCGCACCGAATTATCAGGAAATCGGATTGGATGATATCTCCGGCCTTAAACGAGCGAAGCCGGCAAATGGATCCCTGAAAGAACGCAATCAGATGATGTCCAAAGGGGAATATAAAACCAAATCCCTCAAGCATCGCCCCGACCCGAGTCAACCGAAATTGAAAAAACCGGCCTGGATCAAGGCGAAATTGCCTTCTGCCAAGCATATCGGTCGCGTTAAAGAACTGAAAAATGTGTTGCGCCAACAAGGCTTGAACACTGTCTGTGAAGAAGCATCCTGCCCGAATCTGGGAGAATGCTTCGGTCACGGCACGGCGACCTTCATGATCATGGGACACATCTGTACCCGCAAATGTCCTTTCTGCGACGTGACGCACGGCCGGCCTAACCCGCTGGATCAAAATGAGCCCAACCACCTGGCGGAAACCATTGAAGCGATGCAGCTGAAATATGTGGTCATCACATCGGTGGATCGTGACGACTTAAGAGACGGCGGC
>JAWVWZ010000343.1:0-1846 GCA_033723505.1 Hydrogenovibrio sp. | reverse complement strand
TGCCGTCCACTTCCTGACGGAAGTTATGCAACTGATCTTCGCTCAAGCGGCCTTCCATAAAGGCACGGGAGTACATTCCCGGTGCGGTATGGCCCTGGAAGAACACCATATCGGCGCCTTGCTCGTGCTTGGGTCCTTTAAAGAAGTGGTTCATCCCCACTTCATACAAAGTACAACTTGAGGCATAGGAAGCGATGTGTCCACCAACACTGGTATATTTGTTCGCTTTTGCAACCATTGCCATCGCATTCCAGCGCAATAACGCTCGCATACGCTTTTCAAGGCTTAAATCACCGGGGTAATTGTCTTGTTCTTCGGGGGCAATGGTATTGATATAAGGGGTGTTTGCGGAATAAGGAATGTCGATTCCGTGGACGCGTGCTTTTTCGATTAAGCTCGCAATCAGATGTTGAGCTTTGTCTGAACCTTCAAACTCAACTACTGCTTCTAATGCATCGATCCACTCTTGTGTTTCTTGCGGATCTTGGTCGATGAACATCTCGCTCATAGTGTATTAACCTCATGGTTTGGTATTGGGTTACCAGATTAACGCGAAAGACATGGGTAAATCGTTCGCGTCACTCGGCCGGTGTAGTTCATACACCCAACCGTCCAAAAAACACTTTGGTTTTCTGCTACTTAGTACTCCCAAAGTGTGGATACCCCCGAAAATATACGTCCGGACATACCGCTTTAATTTAAAAAACAGTGGAGAATAATAACACTTTTTAAACGGAGGTGCACTTTATCGAATGGCAGAAAAAGCCTCTGCCATCGAAAAATTGTCATCGGGAAGGGAACGGTCTGTCAGGAATTGAGCCAGAATTTTTGCAAGGGTTCTTCGAGTTCGGTCAGTGCCTGGTGGTAAACCGCCTGTTTGAAGTCGACGACATTCTGGACGGGCAGCCAGTATTCCACCCATTCCCAGCCTTCGAATTCCGGGGTTTCGTGCCAGTTAAGGTCGATCTTCTCTTCACTGCCGACCATCCCCAACAGGAACCAGATCTGTTTCTGGCCGATGCAGACCGGATGACTGTAATGACGGATCAGGTGTTTCGGCAGATCGTAGGAAATCCAGTCTTTGGTGCGCCCGAGGATACGAACGTCAGAAGGGTCCAGCCCCACTTCTTCCTTCAACTCTCTGAAAACCGCTTGTTGGGGCGTTTCGTTCATCCGAACGCCGCCCTGGGGAAATTGCCAAGCTTCTTGATGCACCCGTTTTCCCCAAAAAAGCTTACCTTCCTTATTGACAATTATGATGCCGACGTTTTGCCGGTAGCCATCTGAATCAATCACTTTTCGCCTTAAAATACATTATGTTTAATACAGATATTATGGCAGTAAAAACCCTTAGGTTTCAATTCTTTTAGCCCTAAACTTCACATAAAATTTATGGGGTATCATAAAAAGGCTTAAAAAATAAACGGTTTGCAGTGCAAATCAAAGATTTTTTGACGCTAAGCGCGAGACGCGCGCCGTTTTTCGATAGAATAGCGTTTTTGATCTTCGGCCCGGGTGCCGAAACGTGAACACTTTCAACGCAATAGGAAACAAAAACAGCATGGCATTAGCAATTTTCGATCTGGACAACACACTGATTGGTGGCGACAGCGACTATCTTTGGGGAGAATTTCTGGTAAAGAATCATTATGTCGATGCAGATCATTTTGCCGAAACCAATGAACAGTTCTACCGCGATTATCAGGCAGGCAACCTCGACATCATGGCCTACCAGAGATTCGCACTGGCGCCTTTGAGCCAGCACAGCATGGAAACGCTGGCACAGTGGCACCGCGAATTCATGGCAACGTTCATCGAGCCGATCCTGTTGCCGAAAGCGCAAGCC
>JAWVWZ010000342.1:0-1872 GCA_033723505.1 Hydrogenovibrio sp. | reverse complement strand
TGGAGTGTAGGCAGCCAACACAGGAATGCCACGGTAATCCAACCCTTTCATCACACCAGACTGATGCTGTTTCAAGGCCATCACGGCCGGTAAAGTTGTCTGAGTCATCGGCCGCTTTTGCAATAACTGGGGATGGTCGGAATTCACGGAATACTTTAGAGGCGATACAAATTCGGCAAAACGACCTTTTTGACGCACCAGCAGCGTTTCGCTGGTTTGATTGGCGGATGGCCATTGACTAAGGTAGGGAAAAATAAAATGATTCGGGTCGATGTGTAACAAGACAAGCGCCACCACAGGTGTTTGAGGATTAGCTCGATCCACTAGGGGGACCATAATGTCCATGTGAGAATGCCCACTGTCGGTGAAGTCGAAATCGCTTTGCACAATCTTTCGCTCTGTTAAGCTTCGATTGAGCAGTTTATGAATTTCCGGTGTATTGAACCCGTGTGGATCTCCCACTTCCAGTAATAATCCACCGTCCGGGCGAATCAATAGCACAGATTCGAAACGATACAATTGCTGTAAAGCTTCGAGTAGCCCGGCAATTCTGTTTTTTTGATGATCGGTTTGAATGCCTCGCATCAGACGCTCGACATAGTCAAAAAGCACGTCGTTGGTTGCAACGATTTTTGCAGCTTTCTTTTGATCCTGAAGCCAATTATCGATCTGGTAAGCTTTTAACTTGGCCACGGCCGACAGGTTATTCAGCGTCTGCTGCTGCATTTTCGGACCATGGTTTTCGATAATGGTTAAAGCGAATAATGGCACCATCAGAAACAACAAGACAAAGATGCCCCATATGCGATTGGCTTTCAGAATTGTTGTCAATCGACCCGCTTTTGTTGCCATCAAGCTTGCACCCTGTTTTAAAACGATCACCCACCTCTTGAAGCAGTAATCGGTATGCTAAGGATTTCCCATTTCTTTTATAAGGAATTTATTCGTATTTTCACTTAGCATCAATTATACAGAAGCCAAGCTGGCTCTAGGTCAAAAATGCACAACAATCATGACCGTTAATTGCGACATGATCTTTAAATCGACGCCAGAAATTGACAAAGAACAGCACTCAGATTCGGTTAAAATACCGGCATGAAACAAGACACACTGAACAAACTGCCCGAAATACTGAAGAAAGACTTGGATTCGAATTTATGTGTTTGTAATGAAGTGATAAAAGCCGACATTATCCAAGCCATCGAATCCGGCGCACACAGCATAGAAGAGGTCAGGCGGCGCACCTATGCCTCAGACGGCAATGGCTGCTGCCAAAGACAAATCCAAAGGCTATTGGATTATCTGGCACCCGGTGATCATTGAGATTGAAGGGTGGTTCGTTTAGGTAGGGTCTTGTCCAGTTTTAGCGCGAAAAGGCACAAACTGAAGGTAAAGGAAAAAAAGCCCCAATGTCAGCAACCCTGTGCCATAACGCCCAATCCAATCGTGTACCAGATGAAAACTCTCCGGGTTTTCCAATACCGCCAGCGTCACCATGATCAGCCGCAAGGTATTGATGACCCAGATTGCAAGATAGCCAATCCCCGCCCAAATAGCTTTATGACCCCAGGTTGTCGGATAAGCCAACACCCCTGCAAGATAAAGCAAAAAAGGGGTAAGTCCGTTACATGCATCCAGGATTTTCAGGTTCATGCCGCTGGCGAGTACCAGGGTATTGTCCTGAATCTGGACCGGTAACTGCAACCAGCCCACCCAAAGGCGACTCACTTCGATTGTCAGCGTTGTCTGTGCCTGGTTAAGCAGGTATAGCGGGCTAAAAGGTTCGAAAAAAACCAAACCAAAAAACAACGACAGCCATAAGCCATAACGCACACTAAAAGCGAACACAAAAAATTCCTTCGACTTTATCTC
>JAWVWZ010000341.1:0-1876 GCA_033723505.1 Hydrogenovibrio sp. | reverse complement strand
TCACTTGTTGGGCTTGCTTAAGTTCAAATGGCAACCGGTAAATGCGGTTGAATTGAGTTTATTGACGGGGTTGGATTATTTGAATTATGAAACAAGCCGGACAACGACTCAAGACTTCTATAAAAGCAGTTTGGTGCTTGGTGCGGGGGCAGGCATCCGATTAACAAAACACTACTCTCTGAACTTGGATTATTTGAGTTATCAGCGCCATGATTTGATGGATTCCGACCGTAATGCCTGGGCATCGGCAAATCTTTCGCTGCAATATCACTTCTAATGGTTTCCATTTTGTTCGGAAACCATTATAATGCGCACTCTTTCTATTTCGGATAGCTGGCTGAGCGGTTGAAGGCGCACGCCTGGAAAGTGTGTAAGGGTTAATCGCCCTTCGGGGGTTCGAATCCCCCGCTATCCGCCATTATTCTTTTCTTAATCTTCTCTCTCCTCGATATTTTTCTTTCCCGATTTATGGTAATGCTTTTCAGTCCTGTGACAGGATTGAGCGTTATAATAAACCTTGAGGTGTATGAAAAATAATAAAAGAAGAGATCGTGTTATGACCGACCTGAAAGATTGTCTTACCGGCTTTCACTCCTATTGCTTTAAAGAAATTTACAGCCAGCCACATAATGCTTTATTGGTTCAGGCCGAACCTGTTTTTGACAAGTCCATTCCGATCGCGACGGATTTTTTCTATGAACAACTGATGGCCAATGACGATTCGGCGAAATTCCTGTCTACCGAACTGGTGCAGACTCGCTTAAAAAATGATTTGACGGCATGGCTGAAACAGCTGTTATCCCCTAAAGCGGAGCCCGACGAGATTGTCCGGGTGATTGAAGCACAGCGACATGTGGGAGAGGTGCATGCTCGTATCAATATTCCTATGGAATTGGTAAGTACCTCGATGTTTTTCATCAAACATACCTTTTTTACTGCAGTCTATGAAGCGGGAGAGCCTTTTAATTCGGAAGACAAAATCCAGCTGATTTTGCTGATCGACAGCCTGTTGATGAATAGTCTGAACTTGATCAATGAAGTTTACCTGAAAGACGTTGTCAAACATAAGCGAGCGGCGCTGGATTACCAGTATCACTCGTCTCCAAAAGATACGGCATTGGAGATCGTGAAAATCAAATCCAAGTTGTATAACTGGTTGGCGGACTATTTCGGTTATATGACCTCTGTGACGCCAGGGATGAAATTTCCCGAAGCCGAAGCCAATGAGTGCGGTTTGTGGATCACGCACAAACTCCCTTTGATCGCTAAAAATAAGGGACCTGTCGAAGAGATTCAGGCATTGTTGCATAAACTTCAACGGGAAATCCGCAGCCGGGATCGGGACGATATGTCAAAGCATGTCGGTCAGGTTCGGAGCCTGGTCAAGGAAATCAATTTTCTGTTGTCTGCGTTATCGGAAAAAATCATTAAGGAATCGGAACAACAGGATGGTCTGACCAATTTGATCAGTAGAAGGTATCTTGCCCCGATCATTCAGAGTGAAACTCAGACTGCGCTTCGAACCCAAACACGCTATGCAGTTGTTATGATGGATATTGATGACTTTAAGGTGATTAATGATCAGTATGGCCATTTGACGGGAGATAAAGTCTTGTTTGAGGTCGGGAGGATAGCCAAGGAGGAAATTCGGATCTCGGATTATGCTTTCCGTTATGGCGGTGAAGAATTTCTGCTGCTTCTGCCGGAATGTGATTTGGAGGAGGCGGTGAATGTTGCCGAAAAAGTCCGGCAAAAAGTCTGTGATATGCCGATAGAAGCCGGAGATGCGGCTTCTATATCCGTGACTTGTTCATTGGGCGTGGCGGAGTTTACCGATCATCCGGATTATATGACAGTCATTAAGGCTGCGGACGAT
>JAWVWZ010000340.1:0-1883 GCA_033723505.1 Hydrogenovibrio sp. | reverse complement strand
GCGCCGGATAGCAGGGCGGCGATCATCAACCAAACAAAGGTTTCGCTATTGTCGATCAGGCCGGGGTCGATAATGCCTTTTTTGATGGTGCTGACGACATCGCCACCGGCGATTAAGGCACCGGCCGACTCAAAAATCGCGGCGATAATAATGGCGCCCGTCAGGGTTAAAGCATGTGAGCCGACCGCTGGACCGACATTGTTGGCGACATCGTTGGCACCGATGTTCATCGCCATATAGCCCCCGATCATTGCCGCGATCACCAACTCGACGCTGACGGTCTGTTCATGGAGGTTGGCGGAAAACAGCATGATTAAGATAATGAATAGCAAAGCGGAACCAAAGCGAAACATTTCCTTTCGGCTTTTGTGGGTCGCGTCTTCAATGCCGGTTAAATCCCGAAATTCCATAGATGAGCTCTCTTGCTGTTTGAATTCGTTCAGTTAAGTGGCAAATTGTAATCAATTAGAGGAAGAAATATGACAGAAATGTTACAAAATTTGTCTATGGTTCGCTGGAATTGTATTTTGATGCCTGTGTTGGGGATTCAGTTCGGGAAGTTTTGTCATCTAAGTGTCATCTTCCGGTCATCGGATTGTTAACCGGGCGAGCGATAATGGTTCGAATTGAATTTCAGTGAAATCTTCAGGAGTCTTAATGAAACGCGGTTTTCTTTTCACGGTAGGTCTGTCGACCTCATTGGCGTCTAATCAAGCGATTTCTGCGGTCAATCAATTGTCCACGACATGGGACTCTTTGGATCTGGCGATTCAGTATATTCTCGCACTGATGTAGAAGGGGGATGCCGGAATCTACCCTGCCTGGCAGATTTCCGGATGAGCCATTAAATCAGCTCGATTTCAATATCGGTTGTCGGGATGGTACTGCAAGTCAAAATGTCCTGCCCTTGGGTTTCATAGACCGCATCCTGAATCATTTCCACTGAACCGGAAACCAATCTGACCTCGCACGCCCCACAATTACCGCCTCTACAGCTATACGGCATGTCGAAGCCTGCTTCATCCAAACATTCCAGTAATGAAAACTGCCCATCAAACTCACACTCACCTTGTCCAACCACCTTAACTTTTGGCATTTTGCTTTATTCCTATATCCTAAATTAGCGTTATCGAAATATTCTAACAATTAATCGGAACAGGGTGAAATATTCAGCATAAAATACGCTTTTTTTGCTAATGAGGTGTATGAATCGATATGACAACCAATTGGACACAGCTACAGAACCGGTTTCAGTTGATACGGGACAATAAATTCTTCGAATTGTTCGTGATTGCGGTGATTATCCTGTCGTCTTTGATGATCGGTATGCGAACCTATCCCTTGCCTTTGGAGGCGGAAACGATTTTATGGACGCTGGATTATGCAGTCACTGTCTTTTTTCTGATTGAGATTCTGATTCGAATGGCGGCCGAAGTACGCTGGATCGATTTCTTTAAAAAAGGCTGGAATATTTTCGATTTCGTCATTGTGGTGGTGAGCTTGATTCCTCTGGACGATGCCGAATATGCTTTGATTGCGAGAATGTTGCGTCTGTTCCGGGTCATGCGTTTGATTTCTTTTATTCCGGAATTACGGGTGCTGGTCAATGCCTTGCTGAAAGCGATGCCGAGAATGGGCTATGTTGCTTTGCTGATGTTTATTATCTTTTACCTTTATGCGGTCATCGGCAACTTGCTGTTTTCACAAGTGAACCCGAAACTGTGGGGAGATTTGGGCATTTCATTGCTGACATTATTCCGTGTCGCGACTTTCGAAGACTGGACCGATGTGATGTATGAAACCATGACGGTTTATCCATTGAGCTGGATCTATTATCTGACCTTTATTTTCTTTTCCGCGTTTGTGTTCTTGAATATGATGAT
>JAWVWZ010000339.1:0-1897 GCA_033723505.1 Hydrogenovibrio sp. | reverse complement strand
CGCTTGACGAAAGCCGGCGGATCGACAATCACCACATCAAACTTCTGTGCTTCGGAAATCAACACTTTCAACACGTCGAATGCATTGCCTTCATAGGTCGTCAATTTGTCTTCAACACCATTGAGCCGGGCATTGTGCTCGACTCCGTCCAAAGCGGATGCCGATGCATCGACACAGACAATTTCTTCAGCACCGGCCACTGCGGCTTCGATCGCCCAGCCTCCAAGATAGCTGAAGACATCCAACACGCGCTTCCCCTTGACCAACGGCAACAGTCGCTGACGCGCCATACGATGATCATAGAACCAGCCCGTTTTCTGCCCATGCTCCACCGGAATGCTGAATTTGGCGCCATTTTCTTCGATTAACACCTCTTCCGGCAGTTCGCCGATGGCGACCTCCTCATACAGCGGCAAACCTTCCAATTCGCGACTCGGCGTATTATTCTTCAACACCAGTGCCTGAGGGTGAAACAGGTTATCGATGGTTTGCACCAGCTCGTCCTTGACCGCTTCCATGCCTGCCGTGGTAATCTGAGCGACAAACACATCGCCGAAACGATCGATGACCAGTCCGGGCAAACCATCCGACTCTCCGAACACCAGTCGATAGAAAGGTGCGTCGAAATTCATTTCTCGCAAGGCCAAAGCTTCCTGAAGACGCTTCTTCAGGAACGCTTGGTTGAAACTGACTTTAGGGCTACGACTCAACAAACGGGCGCAAATCAGGGTGTTCGGATTGATATAAGCCAACCCGATCGGTTTACCGTTGGCCGATTCCACCGTGACCACTTCGCCCGCTTCGAAGTTTTTCAGCGGGCTCACTTGAGTGTCGACTTCATTACTGAATATCCATAAATGGCCTTGTTTCAGTCGTCGGTCTTCGTTTTTTTTAAGCCTGAGCGCTTGTGTCATGTTCTATTTTCCTGTGTCTTGTTCTCAAAGGGGATTTCGATATTGGTCGATCTTTATTCGATTAATCCCGCATACTCTTCGTCGGACATCAAATCGTCCAGTTCGGCACTGTCGTGAGGGGCCATTTTGACCAGCCAACCGGCATCATAAGGTTCGTCATTGATGAGCCTCGGCATCGCCTCAAGCTCGGTATTCACCTCCACCACCTCGCCGCTCAATGGCGCGTGGATTTGGAAATGGTTGCGTTCTGCTGCAATCGACATCATTTCCAACCCCTGTTCGAATTCGGCATTTTCCGGAGGCAGAAACACTTCCACCACATCGCCCAGGGTTTCCTGAGCGAAATCGGTCAGCCCGATGGTGGCATACCCTTCGGCATCGATAAAGACCCACAAATGGGTATCGGTATAGAAAAGATGGCTAGGCAAGATGCTCATAAAAGTGTCTCCGGAAATTTGCCGCCAATCTTATCAAATTTGGCGGCAAAAAACCGAAAGACTGCTTCGATAAGCAATTGAAAAGCCGACAAATCCTGCCGGCAAAAAATGAATATGAGCGGTAATCAGTCGTTTAGGACTTCGATTCGGTTGCGTCCGTCGTTTTTCGCTTTGTAAAGCGCGATGTCCACCCGTTTATAGATACTCATCTCGTTATCCCAACGGTTCAGTTCGGTCACCCCGATACTGATGGTCACTTGACGCGGAATGTCGGTCAACGACAGATTGGAAATCGTATGACTGAGGCGCTCGGCAATGTGTACGGCGCCTTCGATATGGGTTTCCGGCATCAGAATACAGAATTCCTCGCCTCCGACCCGGCACAGCTTGTCGGTATCACGCAATTGATGCTGCACTTCATGCGCCAGGTTCTGCAACACTCGATCCCCGATATCATGACCGAAATCATCATTCACGTTCTTGAAGTGATCGATGTCAAACATCACCACCGACATCGGTGTACCGTAACGATGCGCTCGTTTGATT
>JAWVWZ010000338.1:0-1907 GCA_033723505.1 Hydrogenovibrio sp. | reverse complement strand
TCAATAACAATATCTGTGTCTGCGAACAGAGCTTTTAGCTGATCGACGTCATCATAGGAAGACAGCGTCGCCAATTTGGTTCCCGGGAAAAGTGCGAAATCGCGAAAGCGTTCGGGACGGCGGACAGCAACACGCGTCTCATACCCTTGCTTTGACAGCTCATTGATGACAGCTCGGCCAACAACCCCCGTGCCCCCTAAAACAACGACTTTTTTTCCAAACATCACTTTTCCTTTGTTAACCCAACAATAGCCTTTCCATAAAAAAGCGGCGGATTAGCATAAAAAAATCAACCCCCAAGGTCAAGAAAAATTATCCCCCGATAAAGAAAGATAATCCCTTAGTCGTCGCTTCTTTTCCCGCCCAAACCATTGACCCACTGCAAATAGAAGACAAAAGCAAGTCATTCTTTTTTAAGTAAAAAAACCTCCGATCATTTAGAGTTACGTTCACTTTCGCTTACTTTCAGGCTAAAATACCTGCCGATTTTCACAAAGGAACCTATTTCATGAGTCTGACTGTTTCAGCCTACAAAAGCCCAAAGAAAGACGAACTCTATCTTTACGTCAAACAAGAGATCGGACTGGATGAACTGCCGGATGAATTTTTCGTCATGTTCGGTGAACCGGCACACGTGCTGGATTTCGAGTTGACGCCGGACAGAAAAATGCCACGCGCCGATGCTGTCGAAATCCTTGAATCCATCGAATCCAAAGGCTACTACATGCAGATGCCACCGGCCGAAGTGGAAAAACTGTCCGACATCGCTCCGCCACCGGAGCACCTGGATAATATTTTCTAGCCGCTGCTTTCCATCAACTTTCCGGATTGAATAACCGATTAAAATAGTCAGGTATTTACAATCCGGATTAAGTCGTTAAAATAGAGCCTTATCGTTGATTCAACATTTCGTTAACCCAAATTTAAAAGGACGGTCACATGGCTTTTACACTTCCTGATTTACCTTATGATTATGATGCACTAGAAGTTTCCATCGATGCTCGCACAATGGAAATTCACCATACCAAGCACCATAACACCTATATCACCAATCTGAACAATGCCATCGACGGGACTGAACTGGCAGACAAGTCCTTGGAAGAATTGTGCGCAAACGCCGGTGCTCTATCGCCTGCGGTTCGTAACAATGGTGGCGGACACTGGAACCACTCTTTCTTCTGGAACATCATGACTGGCGACAGCATGGGCACTCCAACAGGTGCGTTGGCGGAAGACATCAACAGCACATTCGGCAGCCTGGATGCAATGAAAGAAAAATTCAATACTGCCGGTGCAACACGCTTCGGTTCCGGCTGGGCCTGGCTGACGGTTTCTCCAGCTGGAAAACTGGAAATCTCTTCAACGCCAAACCAGGACAACCCTTTAATGGATGTCGCTGATGTCAAAGGCACGCCGATCCTTGGATTGGACGTTTGGGAGCACGCGTATTACCTGCGTTACCAAAACCTTCGCCCTGCCTACATGCAAGCTTGGTGGGACGTGGTCAACTGGGAAAAAGTTTCCGAACTTTACAATGCCGCGAAAGCTTAAGCTTCTCGTCTGATCGCAAAAGCCCGGCCTATGCCGGGCTTTTTTATGTCCGGTACAAAAACAATCACGCAGGGGCAACCGGATTACCATCCCGCAACAAATCGATTTGGGCTTCACCCGGATTCCGTTTGGTGCTAGACTGCTAATCAATTCTTTTCTCTTGGTCCCTATTTGGTTAGCCCTCTATGACGAACGTTATCAAATTCGGTTGGTTGTCTCCGCTCTTGTTGATCGCATGCCTGGCGTCTACCACCCCCGTTATGGCAGACAGTCAAACCACGCTCAAACAAGCCGTAGAAACGCAGGAACGCACCAAAGAGGTACTCAGTCAAACCGAACAGGACAAACAAAAGATT
>JAWVWZ010000337.1:0-1932 GCA_033723505.1 Hydrogenovibrio sp. | reverse complement strand
CCACCAACAGTTACCCGAAGCAAAAATGCGAATCTACGGCGCCTATCCGCCCAAAAAAGCACAGCAACTGCATAATGAAAAGCAGGGATTTCTGATCCTCGGTTGGGCGAAAGAAGCTTTTGAGGTGCTTTCCGATGCCCGAATTTGCTTGGCACCGATTCGGTTTGGCGCCGGCATCAAAGGCAAATTGGCCGAAGCCATGGTTTGCGGCACCCCTTCGGTGACGACGTCCATCGGCGCCGAATCCATGATGAGCGAAAAAGGGTCTTGGCCGGGTGACATTGCCGATACCGATCAGGCAATGATCAATGCTGCCGTTCATTTGTATCAGGATGAAAGCCATTGGCAGGCAAGCCAAACAAGGGGCTTCGAGTTATTCCAACGACAATATTCCGAGCAACCCCGAAACTTCGAGCCCCTGTTCGACCGCATCAAGCGAATCGAGAAGGATTTGTCAGCCCACAGACAGCAGAATTTTATCGGAGCAATGCTGAATCACCACCATCATAAAAGCACCCAATATATGGCTCAGTGGATTGAGGAAAAAAATAAACGTTTGGAACCGGAAAGAGAAGTTCCGGAAAAATAAAGGGGGAAAGAATTTATCGCCTCGGGACGGATGCCCGAGACGTTATAGGAAAAAACCGGCAGTTAAACCGCGACGACGTTTTCCGCTTGAGGTCCTTTTTCGCCTTGAACCACTTCCATGGTTACTGCTTGTCCTTCGATCAGCGTACGAC
The DNA here is from genome assembly GCA_033723505.1 of Hydrogenovibrio sp. GTDB lineage: Bacteria > Pseudomonadota > Gammaproteobacteria > Thiomicrospirales > Thiomicrospiraceae > Hydrogenovibrio. The sequence continues at coordinate 1,192 of JAWVWZ010000337.1, read as the reverse complement.
GACCTGTTCCTTGAATAGCTGAAAAGTGTACGAATACATCTTTTCCACCTGGTTGCTCAATAAATCCAAATCCTTTTTCGTCATTGAACCACTTAACAGTGCCTGATACTACTTCTGCCATGCTTATTCCTTTTATACCTTAAACGTGTTGATATTGCTTGGAATCACTAATCCGTCCAATATGATGATTCTGTAGGAGTTTTACATCCAGCCGTCATCGACTCAAATACCCGCTAAAGGAGGTGCATTGACAGAACTTACTTTGAAAAAACCAGTTTTTCCTAATAGCCTTTTTACCAAAAAACTATTGTGCAATCAATTATAAACAATAAATTTTACGTAGGTTCAAATTTTATAAAACAAATCCGAGAATATCGGTCGACAGGGTAAAAAAACCTTTTCCGCCATGGTTTCAACCAAAGAAAGGCTTTCCCATCGGCGTGAATATCTCTTATCATAGCCTTTCATTTGAATAATCTTTTGTACGGAATCACCAATGCACTACCAAAACCCGGTTAGATTTGAACATGGCGACGATCAGGCCGTTGGCGTATTGATCACCAATCTGGGCACGCCCGATGCCCCGACCAAAGAAGCTCTAAAACCTTACTTGAAAGAATTTCTGCTCGATACGCGAGTTGTGGAACCGCCACCGGCGCGCTGGCTGTGGAAACTGATTCTTAACGGGATTATCCTGAACACCCGCCCCGCCAAATCCGCCGAAGCTTACCGAGAAGTCTGGGGGCATTATGGAGAGGGGTCTCCGCTGCTGGATATCGGCAAAGCGCAACTGGCTGCCATGACGGATAAAATCCGCCCACATTTCAGCGGACGCGTCGAATTCGCGCTGGGCATGCGTTACGGCAACCCTTCGATTGCTTCGGCACTGGAATCTCTGGCCGACAAGGGCTGTACCAAAATCGTTGTCTTGCCGTTGTACCCCCAATATTCAGCGGCGACCACCGGCTCGACTTTCGATGCCGTATCTCAGGCATTGCAAACTTGGCGTTGGGTACCGGATTTACGCTTTATCGCCAAATACCACCGCCATCCGGGTTATATCAAATCTCTGGCAAATAGCATTCGTGAACATCAGGCAGAGCATGGCAAACCGGATTTACTGGTCATGTCTTATCATGGCGTGCCTCAGCGTTACTTCGATAACGGCGACCCATATCACTGCGAATGTCAT
>JAWVWZ010000336.1:0-1941 GCA_033723505.1 Hydrogenovibrio sp. | reverse complement strand
CGGGATTACGTCTGGAAGAACGGCTTTAAAGGCGTGCTGCTGGGGTTGTCCGGCGGAATCGATTCTGCATTGACATTGGCGGTTGCGGTGGACGCTTTGGGCGCTGAAAATGTCGAAGCGGTGATGATGCCTTTCCGCTATACCGCCGACATCAGTGTTGAGGATGCCGAGAAAGAAGCGGACCTGTTAGGCGTTCAATATCAATCCATTTCAATCGAATCTATTTACAATGCTTACGAATCGGCCTTGGCTCCGAGATTTGAAGGTTACGACATGGATGTCACCGAGGAAAACCTTCAGGCGAGAATTCGTGGAACGATTTTGATGTCGATTTCCAATAAGGTCGGTAAAGTCGTATTGGCAACCAGTAACAAATCCGAAGTTGCCGTGGGGTATTCGACTTTATATGGTGATATGGTCGGCGGCTTTTCTCCTTTGAAAGATGTTCCCAAGACATTGGTGTATCGTTTGGCGAAATATCGCAATACCTTGTCGGAGGCCATTCCGGAAAGGGTGATTGTCCGCCCGCCATCGGCAGAATTGCGCCCGGATCAAAAAGATCAAGATAGCTTGCCTGATTACGATATTTTAGATACTATTATTCAGGCTTACGTTAAGTATGATTACGCACCGGAGCGAATTGTTGCCGAATATGACCTAGATGAGTCAGAGGTTCGGCGAGTGATTTCGATGATCAATCGAAACGAATACAAGCGCCGACAGGCCGCGCCCGGCATTAAGATTACGCAAAGGGCCTTTGGTCGAGACCGGCGATATCCAATAACCAGTCGATACCAAGAGCAATAACGCAATTCAAGCGATTAGATAAGGATGACGGTAGGAGATTATGGATAATCACGCTCAACTCAAATATTTGGACGACCCAAGTTGCCCGATTGATGAAAATGATTTCGTCACTGTTGAGCAAACCGAATCCCTTTATCAGTTACAAAGAGAAGTTCTCGAATCCGTTCTGCTTTCCAAAGACACTCAGCAGGTCGTGAATAAAATCTGTCTGCTTGCCGAGCAATTGGTACCAAACGCCGTTGCATCGGTGATGTTGCTGGATGCCGGTAAATTACACGTTCACAGTGCGCCCAGCATTGACGAAGCGGGCATTGCCCGATTGAACGGGCTGGTGCCCGGTCCGAAAGCCGGTTCCTGCGGAACGGCGGTTTATACCAAAGAACCGGTATTTGTCAGTAATACCCTCAATGACGAACGCTGGGCAAGCATGGTGCCTGTTGCCGAAGATCTGGGGTTGCGTGCCTGCTGGTCGGTGCCCATCAAGCTGGAAGACCGGGAAGTGATCGGTTCCTTTGCCTTGACCAGCTTCGAATCTCGCCCGCCGAGTATTTTTCACCGTCGTATTCTCGACACCTGCAGTTACCTGATCGGAATTTCGCTGAGGCGTGAAAGACTGGAACAACGCCTGTTGGAAATGGCTTATTACGATGACCTGACCGGTTTGGGGAATCGTGACAAGCTGGAAATTGATATCCAGCGCTTTTTAGAGATGTCTACCGACTTTGTACTGGTGTTGATCGGTCTGGATCGTTTCAAATCGATTAACGATACCTATGGTCATGGTACCGGGGATTATGTGCTGTCCCAAGTCGGGAAACGTCTTTCTTCCAGCTGTGGCATTGCCTTAGGGGTTTATCGGATTACCGGTGATGAATTCGCCGTCGTGGTGCAGACCGGCTCTTCCCCCGAAGAAATTGCCGGTTTGTCCAGTGCAATTGATGCCGTACTGATGCCGCCCCTTGCCTATAACGATGCTGAATTCTTTATTCAGGCAAGTAAGGGGTTTGCTTATTCCTTGTCGTCGGAGGACTCCTTTATGGAGCTGATCAAGCGTGCGGATACTGCGATGTACGCCGCCAAGGAAAGTAATGATCAGAATTATGCGGTCTTTACTCCCGAGATGGCGGAAAAAGT
>JAWVWZ010000335.1:0-1941 GCA_033723505.1 Hydrogenovibrio sp. | reverse complement strand
TGATATCCAGAGGCGCCTCCAGATCATCGGCCTCACTGAGCATCGCGACCGCTTCCGTCCGTTTCGGTGACACGGCGATCGGACAATTTAAATGTTTCGCCAGAAGCACCGGCTCATCACCGACTTCAAGCGGATCGGAATCCTGATAGACTCTTTGTGGCCAATGCTTTGATCGGCCGCCATACCCTCGACTGACGACGCCAAAACGCAACTGATGCTGTTGCAGGATTTCCGCCAGCCAAAGGATAAAAGGGGTTTTGCCGGCCCCGCCGACGACGACATTGCCAACAACCATCACGATGGCAGAAGAACTTCTCGGCGGCGGTGAACGACGAAATGCCAGATAACGGCGACGGGCAATCATGCAGACCCACTTCCCCAGCGGCCAAAGCAGCTTGCTTTGCCAAGCTAATCCACGTTTGCGGCTTTTAGACCAGAATCCGGGCCAACTCATTGCTTTTCCTTTGTCAGAGAACGCTTATCTTCACAGGAAGAATAATACCAAGTCCGTCGCCTTCTGCGTTCCTGATTCTCAATCTTCCATTCATTCGGCCTTATTTTAAACTGAATCGCGCCGCTACAGGCAGTATTCAACCAATTTGCTTCCACTTTATTCACTCTTGCCACCACGTCGGATTTCGGAAATCCGTAACGGTTATGAAAGCCGGCGGAAAACACGACCATTTCTGGCCTGACTTGTTGCAGCCACCTCGCCCCGTTTGCAGAGTCACTGCCATGATGCCCAGCCACCAAAATCGATGCGTGCAGCGTTTGCTTACTGTTTAGCAATCGATTTTCTACCTTTTTCGAAGCATCCCCGGTGATGATCACGGATTCCTGCCCGCTGGTCACTCGCAACACACAAGATGCGTCATTATCACTGGCGACCGGTCGATTTTCGGGAGACAACACTTCAAAGCGCACGCCATCGAATTGCCAAAGCTGTCCGCTGACACATTGAGTAAACCTCGGTTGCTTCAAAAACCGATTCACCTTGACGGCTTGACCCGACACCGCTTGTCTAACGGGCATTGCATCCAGCAATGACGCTGTCCCGCCGGCATGGTCAATATCGCTGTGACTGACCATCAGCAGATCGATTTTTTCGGTTTGCTGATGTCTTAGATAAGGCAGGACAGCCAGCTTCGCGCCATCCAGATGCGTTCCCCATCTCGGGCCGGTATCATACACAACCGTATGATGTCGGGTTTCCAGTACAATCGCTTGTCCCTGACCGACATCGAGCACCGTCATTCTAAAGCTTTTCTCGGGCAACAGACTTTCTTTCGGCAGGATTAAAAACGCCAATAGCAGCATCGCCGATATCGCGGCCTTGATAGCGACACGCCAATGGCGCGTGAGTATCCAGGCCAACATCAGATAGATCCCCCCCACTTGCCACCAGGTAACCGACCCTGTCAGCCAAAATACTCTTGCATGTCCCGGCAAGGTCGAAAAGGACTGTAATAACCACCAGATCAAACGCCAGAGGCTCTCATTGACTGACATCATCCACTGAATAGCAGTGACATCAATGGGCAACCAACTCATCAAAACCGTCAACATCAACCAGGGAAGCGCCAACAAAGACACCGTCGGCACGATCAAAAGGTTGGTCAAAAAACTCACCATCGATACCTGTTGGTATAACCCTGCCAGCACCGGCATCATCCCGAGCGTAATCCAGAACTGAATCACCAGCAACTGTTTCCAGGCCGGCCACTCCCTGAACCGGGGAATCGAAATCACCCAGAAAATCAAACCGACTGCAATAAAGGATAACCAGAATCCTTAACTCAGCACCGAGCGAGGATCGATCAACAAAATGACTAATGCTGCCAACGCCAGTGTGTTGACTGGTTGAAACCGACGGCGAATAAACACCAGTCCCCAGGCAATGACCACCATCAGCCAAGCCCGTTCGGTCGGAATCGAAAAACC
>JAWVWZ010000334.1:0-1942 GCA_033723505.1 Hydrogenovibrio sp. | reverse complement strand
GAGGCGATTATCGTGGAAATTACCGAAACCGCTATGAGTCTGGATGAACGCCGAGTCGAATCGGCGATGACCACTTTTCATAAAGGCGGAATGGCGATTTATCTGGATGATTTTGGCACAGGCTATTCCTCTTTAAGTCGATTGAAGCACATGCCGATCAATACGCTGAAAATCGACAAGACCTTTGTCGATGGCGTGCCGGAAGATAAAGATAACCTGTCTATTGTCGATGCGACTTTGAAGCTGGCCGCCAGCTTGGAGATCGACGCGCTGGCAGAAGGCATCGAAACCGAAGTGCAATATCATTGGTTCCTGTCAAGAAACTGTCGATATGCTCAAGGGTTTTATTTTAGCCCTCCTTTGCCGGAAGATCAGCTGGTGGCTTTGTATCGCAGTCGCAAGGATTGGCGATAAACAGCCAGTATCAGAAGATTGAAAATATTGAATCCTTCTGAGGACGCTGAAGAAGGTTTCCAGCAAGTATTTCAGGCGATATCTAAATTTACGCTTCGATCTATTTGCTGTCTTGTGGCGCCCATCCCATTCTGATTTTTTCCAATACTCGAGTGACTTCACCCTTATTTGTGTGCCAAATTGCGCCACTGCTTAAAACAAAGGTGACCACTAAAGTTAAGAGTATAAGGTTGCCCGATAAATACAGGAAAACAATCATAGCAATCTTGCTCATGTTGGGATCTTGCGTCATGTCATTTGAGAGGGTGTAGCCAAGCAAGAAAACTGTCCCGCCAACCAGATATGAGATAAAAACAATTTTGTTATGCCGAATTGCCAGTGACCAATTGGCCACGATATACCAATGGTCCGGGAGGTTTGATTCGGTATTGGAAATCAGGGATTTCCAATAGAAATATTGGGCCGTCATGATGCTCAGCGACAGAATGGGAATCAGCCAAAACCAATGAACCAAATGCAGTTCAAATAGAATCACGATTGCAAACAGGTGAACCAGAATAATGTTCATATTGAAGATGTTATGCGGCACTCGAGCGAGCCTTTTGTGATTAGAATCCAGAATGGGCTGTGACATCAGATAGCTCCTTTGTAAGATGTATCTTTTATGCATGTTATAATAAAAAACCACAAGAGTCCATAAAGATATATATAAGATACATTTTATGCAGTTAACCAAATATACTGATTATGCTTTGCGAGTCCTGATGCACTTAGCCATTCAGGAAGACAGAACAGAAAAAATAAAGATTCAAACGATTGCTGACCAATTCCGAATTCCTAAAAATCATTTGATCAAAGTGGTTCATCGTTTAGGCCAGGAAGGGTTTATCAGTACGGTTAAAGGGAAAGGGGGCGGTATATTTTTATGCAAAGCGCCTGCAACCATTTCCGTTGGTCAAGTAGTTCGATGTTTGGAGGCGACGCTCAATCCGGTGAATTGCAACGAACCCGTATGCTGCATTAAAGAAGTATGCTTATTGAAACCCGCACTCAATGAAGCGATGGAAGCCTTTTTATCCGTTTTGGATCAGTATACGCTCGCGGACATTACCCAAAACGAACGGCATTTAGTCAACCTTTTGCATACCGGTGGCACCGAGCACTTCTTTAAATAATCTGCCGTGAAGATGCTCTAACGAGATTTTCCGTAGAGGGCGCGCAGTTCGTCTTTGGCGTTTTCCAGGTTCTGGCGCTGTTGTGCATTGAGGTTTTTGCCGGCCCGATTGATATAGAAGGTCAGCATCGACATGGCGGAGCGAAAAGGGTCGGATTTTCGGCGGGTGCTCGCATCGGCGGAGCGTTTCAATGACAGGGCGATGGCTTTAGGGTCGTCAAGCGTGAACACACCTGGCTCCAGATCGAGCGCATCGCTGTGTTCGCTGACCTGTTGTGACCAATGTTCGCTTGATGACTTGTTGGACATGGTTTCTCCCAATAGGCGGCATTCCCCAGCCTGGTAGATTTCAGG
>JAWVWZ010000333.1:0-1942 GCA_033723505.1 Hydrogenovibrio sp. | reverse complement strand
GTACCGATGTTGGCGAATTGCTGACTGAGTTTTAAGCGGTTTTCCGCCCTGGAAGCCTCTTCTTCCAATGTTTTGACGTCGGTGATATCGGTTCGAATCGAAACAAAATACAGAATCTCGCCCGCATGGTTAAAAACCGGGCTGATACTCGATTCCACCCAATAAAAATCGCCTTGTTTGTTTTTATTACAGACGGTTCCATTCCAGGTGCGGCCGGAGAAAATCTGCTGCCACATCTCTTTGAAGAATCCTTTGGGATGATAACCGGAATTTAGAATGACATGATCTTCACCGATCAACTCATGCGGCTGGTACCCCGACACTTTGGAAAATTTATCATTGACGGAAATAATAATACCGGTCTTGTCGGCTCGTGAGGTGATGGCATGGTTATCGATTGCGTAGATATTTGCCCAGGTTGCAATCAGATTGGGTGGCGCCTCTGCCAGAGACGTCGAGCACTTGGCCATCAGTTTGTAAGATAACTCGAAGAGCTCATCAAAATGCACGTGTTTTGCATCGCGCAAACGATCGGACAAAATTCTTAATAGCGACTGAACTTCATTGACGCCAGTGATTTTGAGTTCATACAAAGAGTTGGTCAGTTCGAAAATATAATCCGCTTGGGTCGTCGCGGCGGATAACAGCAGTGAACGACGGGAAAGGTCCTGGCTGGCCTTATCAAACAGGATAAGGAGAGAGAAAACCTCGTTATTCAGGTACTTAAAGTAAAAATTTTTAGCCATATGACTGCTTTAACCATCCTCAAGCAAAACATCCACGCAATTCAAGTACTTCAACCCTACTGAATACGAGTTAATACGCAAATTACATTACGACATATGGGGAATAAATGCAAGCGGATCCTATCGGCAACCGATCAGGCGGACTCCTTAGGGTGCGATGACTTCTGCTGGTAATACCGCTTAAAATCATTCTCAGGCAAGGGTTTGGAACAGTAATATCCTTGGTAGGTGGAACAGCCGATCTGCTTGAGATAGTCGATTTGAGATTGCGTCTCGACCCCTTCGGCGATCACTTCCATATTCAGGCTTTTCCCCATTTTAACGATGGTTTCAAGAAACACCGCCCCCTGCTCATTATCATAATCGTCGACAAAGGACTTATCGATTTTGAGATTGTCGATCGGGAATTTTTTCAGATAGGATAAAGAAGAGTATCCCGTGCCGAAATCATCCAGCGAAATGGACACCCCTTTCTGGCGGATTGTATCCAGGACATTGAAGTTGCTTTTGGTCTGTTCCAGAAATAAATATTCGGTGATCTCCAAATCAAGCTTACTGGGGTCGACCTTATATTCCTGCAACAGGATATTGAACTTATAACCGAAATCTTCCTGTAAAAGCTGTTTGGCGGCGATATTGATCGACATGGTGATATCGATACCTTCATGTTTCCATTGCTGCTGTTGGCGTAACGCCTCTTTCAGCACCCACATACCGAGGTCGATAATAAAGCCATTCTCTTCCGCCAGAGGAATGAACACATTTGGCGGCACCACCTCTCCGCTGGGCTTCACCCAGCGAATCAAGGCTTCCGCACCAATGATTTTCCCCGTCAGACAGTTGACCTTCGGTTGGTAGTAAAGCCTATACTCGTTGTTTTTCAACGCCTTCTGCATGGCCTTATCCAAAGCAATGGTTTCCTGAACCTGAGTATTCAGTTCTTCAGTAAAGAAATGGTATTGGGCTCGGCCTTTCTTTTTTGCCTCGTACATGGCAATGTCGGAATGCTGCATCAACGAGATATGATCTTTACCGTCTTTGGGGTAAAAAGCGATTCCAACACTGCTGGAAATATTGATATGGTGTTTCTGAATCACCCAGGGGTTATTGAGTCGTTTCTGAATATTTTCGACGATATTGCTGAGCTCATTGATGGAACGATAATTGTGAAGCAGGATAATAAATTCGTCGCCGCC
>JAWVWZ010000332.1:0-1945 GCA_033723505.1 Hydrogenovibrio sp. | reverse complement strand
ATAATGTTTCCACCCGGCGTTGTCGGACTTGAGCGAGCGTCGACGCTCATAATAGTCGAAACGGAATTCGACAAAGGCGTTTTGGCTCAACCCCTGATGAGAATCGATAAATGCTTTCAGGACGTCGTTCAGGTGTTTGGGCGAAAGCGTGGCTTTGGACCCCATTTCGTCCAAGAGCAAATACAGGCGAGACATATGAATGCCCTTGCTCATCGGGTCGTCGAGGCTGACATAAGCTTGGACTTGGGAGGAGAGTTGAACGGGATTGCCTTGTGCGTTTTCGACCAGGATCGGCAGTTCAATGCCGGACATTCCGACCCAGTTAAGATTTCCTTGAGGGGTGTTATATGGCTGGCAAGCGATATCGGGCATGTTCTTCGTCATGCAATTTCCTTCGGCTTTGAGGTTTTTTCAAACGTTTTAAGGTTGATAAGCAGTCTTTTGCTTACGTATAAGAAATCAATTATAGCATAAGTTCATCGGTTTGGGATTCCTGATTAAATTAGTCAGGAATTATTTTGCGCTAGATTTTAGCGTTAAACTCGGCGCGAGTTCGGATTCGATTTGCGGCCATTCATCGGTAATATCGCGGTCGAAAATGATCTCCAATCGGCTGTCCTGTCGCCAGGCAATGTCCTGCCATGAAAGGAGGCCATCCGCCCAGTTGATCAGCTGCCACTCGTTGCCGGTTTGAATCACGCCTTTGATTCGAAGGAGTTGGCTTTGATGGGTTTCCACCCATTTTTTCAGCAGCGTACGGTTGAATCGAATCTCGGGGCTGAACACCCAGCCAAGGCTGCTGGTTTGCCCCAGACGCACTTTCGCGGTGAGACAGCCCGGTAGCCGGCTTGCAAATTTTTTTGACGAGCTGTTGAGGGATGGCTCGTGCTCGGGCAAGCCTGACAAGAGGGTGAAGGCCGGTCGGTTCTGTTTAAAATCTACCAGGCTGGGGGTGTCTGACAATGTCAATTGTGACTTTCTGTTCTGAGGGTGGGTTTCAAGAATGCATTCTTTGGGAGGGTAGACTTCTTTAAGCAGTTCGTGGGCGGTTGTCCGTTCTTGCGGCGTGGACAGGTCGGTTTGGTTGAGGATGACGATGTCGGCCAGGGTAATCAGGTCACGCATCAATGCGGATTTTTGCCAGCGCACCGGCGTCAGTTGGGCGGCGGTGGTAATGCAGAAAATCGTTGCGATTTGCAGTTGTTGATCAAAGGGCGGTTGTTTCAACAGGTCGAGTATTTTGGCGGGGTGACCGAGCCCGGTCGGTTCGATAATCAGTCGATCCAAAGGCTGTTTCAGCAGTTTGCCCAAGGCTTGTTGGTAGCCGATAAAGGCGCTGCAGCAAATACAGCCACCGGCAACTTCCTCAATCAGGGAATCATTGTCGGCCTGCGCTTCAAACAGGGCGGCATCCAAGCCGACTTCGCCGAAGTCATTGACCAGTATGCCCCAGGTTTCGTCATCGGGTTTGGTCTCAAGCAGCGTTTGGATAACGGTGGTTTTGCCGCTGCCCAAAAGTCCCGTCACCAGATTGACGGGGAGGCGTGTGGGCTTAGAGGTCGGTGCCATCCAACAGGTCGTCGATCAGCGCTTGTCGTTTCATTGGGATGTTCAGGCGCTCGCAAATGATTTTTGCGTCACGGTAAGCGTTCCCCAGACAAGTGGTTGCCCCCGGAGATGGCGTCATATTGAAGATGATGTGATCCTTCTCCGGAACGATGCTGGCTTCGCCCAGTTTCAGTTCCATCGTTGTTTTGTCGATGACCTGCGGGCGGACGCCACCGTAGCCGTCGGCATAAGTGATGTCTTTGGTAGTCAGATCCGGAATGATTTTCTGGGCGTCCTTGACGAACAGTTTTTTGTTCAGCCAGGGCACTTCGAACAGGAAGTTTTTCAGAATATAGTTGCGGATGGTGCTGTCTTTCATTAAATCCCAGAATACCTT
>JAWVWZ010000331.1:0-1949 GCA_033723505.1 Hydrogenovibrio sp. | reverse complement strand
GGTTCCGGAAAAAACCGAGGCCCATGTCCCTCAGGGAATGTTGCAGCGAATTGAAGCGGCCATTCTCTATGAGGATAAAGATTTAATGGTGGTGAATAAGCCTTCCGGTGTTGCTGTGCATGGCGGCAGTGGCGTCAATTTTGGTCTGATCGAGGTGTTGAGGGCGCTACGGCCATTGGCGAAGCGCATTGAGCTGGTGCATCGCCTGGATCGGGAGACATCCGGTTGTATTTTGATTGCCAAGAAGGCATCCATATTGAAAGCGCTACACGAGCAAATTCGCGAGGACAAGATGGTTAAAGAGTACTTGGCATTATTGTCTCATCATTGGCCGAAAGGCAAAGAGAAGATTGACCTGCCTTTGTTGAAGAACACCTTGAAATCCGGAGAGCGGATGGTTGTGGTTGATCCGGCCGGAAAACCCTCGGTCAGTTACTTTAAGGTTGTGCAGTCTTTTGCAGAGTGTGATTTGGTTTCTGTTCGACTTAAAACCGGTCGAACCCATCAGATACGCGTACACGCCTTGTCACAAGGTTGTCCGATAGTTGGAGATGACAAATATGGTGATAAGGAAGTGAATAAGCACTACCGGGCTTATGGTATGAAGCGTTTGGCGTTACATGCACAGTATCTGAGTTTTCGACACCCGGGAGTGGAAGATGAAAAGGCGGCCTGGATGAAGATGGAGGCGCCTTTGCACGAAGATTTTAAGCAGGTGATTGCTGCATTGAAACAGTCCGGGCAGTCGGTATAGTTTTTAAGGAGTGATGAGTGAGTAAAGCATATCAGTGCGTGATTTTTGACTGGGATGGCACTTTGATGAATTCTGAAGCACGGATTGTCGCGTCGGTGCAGTATGCCGCGCAGCAGGCAGGGTTCCCGGTGTTGTCGGCCCATGAGTCGAAGCAGATTATAGGGTTAAGCCTGGAGAATGCCATTTTGACGTTATATCCTCAGGCCACCACGCAAGATGTCGCATTGATGTCGAACGCCTATACCGAGTTTTTTCTCGAACATTGTGATGTAGAGATGGCCCCTTTTTCAGGCGCCGAAGCTTTATTGGCGGACCTTAAAGCACAAAATGTCAAATTGGCCATCGCGACAGGCAAGAGTCGTAAAGGGTTGAATCAGGTACTGGCAGAAACCGGCTTCGATGCTTATTTTGATTTTACGCGGACGCCGGTGGAATCGGAATCCAAGCCCAGTCCGTTAATGCTTCAGCAGATACTGGAAGAGTTTGGGTTGTCAGTCGAGCAGGCGGTGATGGTTGGCGACACCGAGTTCGATATGCAGATGGCAAGGAATATCAAGATGGATGCCGTCGCGTTAAGTCACGGGGTTCATGAGCTGGATGTGCTGAAAAAGCATGAGCCGGTTGAGTGTTTTGATGATTTACATTCGATGAGGGAGTGGCTAAAGCAGAACATACAGGCCTATTCTGCTTAAGTATTAGCTTCCAGGTATGGAAGCTGGATGCCTGTCGACTTCAGGAAGCTTGTCAGTTGAATCAGGGGAAGACCAATTAGGGCGTTGGGGTCGGTAGAGTCGATTTTTTCGAACAAGGTAATCCCCAGTCCTTCCGATTTAAAGCTGCCCGCACATTCGTAAGGCGTCTCCAACAAAAGATAGTTGCGGATATCGGTTTCGGACAGGGATCTGAAGTGGACGACAGTCAAGTCTTGGGTTTGATAAGTTTTTTGATTGATTTGATCAATCAAAACCAGTCCAGTGTGAAAGGTGACGCTTTTTCCGCTGAAAGCTGAAAGTTGTTTAAAAGCGTTTTCATAGGAGTAGGGTTTTCCTATGGGTTTGCCGTCGTGGGCAGCGCTTTGGTCTGATGCGATGATCAATTTATCGGATTGTTGAGTTGCAATTTTTTCCGCTTTGGCAAGGGTCAGTCTGTCAACCATGTCCTTGACTGTTTCGCCTTGGAGTGGCGTTTCGTCGAT
>JAWVWZ010000330.1:0-1952 GCA_033723505.1 Hydrogenovibrio sp. | reverse complement strand
GTGCATGCCAATCCCCGTTGCACCTAGCAGCTTCCCATGTTTATCGACAATTTTATGATTGATGAACATAATCATGTTATTACCGAACTGATCGTTGTAATCCAGATTGATTTCATGGGCTTGTTGGGTCTTTCGAAAGCGAAAATACCAGAGATTGTTCGGATCTTTTTTGGTCAGGCGTTCGACAAACCCTTTTTGAGAGTAATAGCGCAAGGTCTTTTCGGAGACCAGAAAGGCCAGGAACATGCCGTATTTTTTCTGAATCGTTTCCAGATAGCTTTGGATTTTGCTGTCGTCGTTTTCCTCGTAAAGCAGCCAGTGACGTACGAAAGTATCATGGGACATCAGGGACGAAATCAGATTGGGTTGAATGATATTGCGCTGGATTTCCGTATAGATATTGTCGACGGACAACGGCAAGGAGCGCGTTTTCAATTCGGTTTGCTTTGACTGCAGCGATACGGAGAAGTTGATCAAAGAAATGGCAATCGACAGGAATACCAGCAAAAAAGAGATGATTGCAACGATTTTAATATTGGAATCAACTTTCATTGGCGCATCCATGTCTGGTCATCTCTTATGTTTGCAAAGGTCGCAAACTGCATCAGTTTGCAAAGTCTTCTGGGTCGTACCCTAGGTTCGGTGCCAGCCATTTTTCCGACTCCTCGATTGTCCAGCCTTTGCGGCGGGCATAGTCTTCTACCTGGTCGCGCCCCAGGGAGCCGACCCCGAAGTAACGTGATTCAGGGTGGGCGAAGTAGGTGCCTGAAACCGCTGCCGTCGGCGTCATGGCATAGCTTTCGGTGATGTCCAGGCCGATGGCCGTGTCTGGTTGCAGCAGTTCCCAGATCAGTCCTTTTTCAGTATGGTCTGGACAAGCCGGGTAGCCAGCTGCAGGGCGAATGCCCTGATAACGTTCTTTAATCAAATCTTCGTTGTCCAGATTTTCGTCCGGCGCATAGCCCCAGTCTTCTTTGCGTACGATTTCATGAAGCGTTTCGGCAAAAGCTTCGGCAAAACGATCCGCCAGAGATTTGAGCATGATGGCTCGGTAATCGTCATGCGCTTTTTCAAAGCGTTCGACATGTTCGTCAATGCCGATCCCTGCAGTGACCGCGAAGAAGCCGATATAGTCTTTAACGCCGCTGTCTTTTGCCGCAATATAGTCGGACAGGCAATTATTGGCACCGCCACGTTTTTTCTCTGCCTGTTGGCGTAGATGATGGAAGGTGTGGATGACCTCCTGACGAGACTCGTCGGCATAGACCTCAATGTCGTCGCCGACGCGGTTGGCCGGGTAGAAACCGTAAACCGCCTTGGCTCTCAGCCATTTCTCGTCGATGATCTGTTTGAGCATTTCCTGAGCGTCGGCGAAGAGTTTTGTCGCTTCTTCTCCGACGACCTTGTCGTCGAGAATACGTGGATAAAGTCCGTGCAGTTCCCACGATTGAAAGAAGGGGGACCAGTCGAAGCGTTCGACCAGCTTTTCCAGCGGGAAATCTTCCAGCACTTTGTTGCCGAGGAAGCTTGGCTTCACCGGCTGATAATCCTGCCAGGCGGAATCGGTTAAAGACGGGTTTTGCCGTGCTTTGTTGATCGGCACTCGTTTAACCTGCTTTGCGCGTGCTTTACGTTCTTCACGAACCTGCTCATATTCCGCGCGAATCTTCGCGGCAAAACCGACTTTCAAGTCGTTGGAAATCAAGCTTTGCGCCACGCCAACGGCACGGGAGGCATCTTTGACGTAAACCACGGGGTGCTCATATTGCGGTTCGATTTTCACCGCCGTATGGGCTTTCGAGGTAGTGGCGCCGCCAATTAATAAAGGCAGGTGCATGTTGCGCTCCTGCATCAGTTTGGCGACATTGACCATTTCTTCCAGAGAAGGCGTGATCAGACCCGACAGGCCGATCACGTTCGCGCCTTCGGCGATGGCGGTGTCGAGAATCTTT
>JAWVWZ010000329.1:0-1957 GCA_033723505.1 Hydrogenovibrio sp. | reverse complement strand
GACGACCGCCAGCGAATTCCTGGCATGGACGGACAACCGATTCTAAAAGACGATTGGGCGACAGGCTACGGGGTTGATTTAACCCCGACAGTCCTCTTTATCGACGGCAATGGCAAAGAAGTCGCTCCTCGTATCGTCGGCATCGCCAATATAGAGCTTTATACCACCTTGATCCATAAAGCGTTAAACACTGCCTATGTAAAAATGAATAACCCGATGCGCATTCCCGCCATGCCGCAATAAACCAAACGCCCAAGGGAGTTTATGGGTTTTTACACGAATTCGTCGATAAGCTTTATAATATGGCCAATTTAACTCAACCGGCGCAATGCCCAGCAACAGAAAGAAATTTTTATGAGTCAAAACGATAATCAAGTCAATACATCGAAACTTTCCAGCGCGCGCTTCAGTGAAGCCACGGATGCTTTCGTCGAGGAGTTCACCGCGTCGATCCAATTCGACAAGCGCATGTATCTACAAGACATTCAAGGCTCGATTGCCCATGCAAAGATGCTGACACAAGCCGGATTGTTGACTGAAACCGAACTTGAAGACATTATCCGAGGGCTGACTCAGATCCGCGAAGAGATTGAAGCCGGTCAGTTCAACTGGTCGATCCAGCAGGAAGATATTCATATGAATATCGAAGCCCGCCTGACTGATCTGATTGGCATCACCGGCAAGAAACTCCATACTGGCCGTTCCCGAAACGACCAGGTGGCGACGGATATCCGCCTCTATCTGCGCGACGAAATCGATGCCATCCTGCCGGAATTGACGCGCCTGCAACAGGGCATTTTGACATTGGCAGAAAAAGAAGCCGACACCATCATGCCGGGCTTTACCCACTTGCAAACCGCACAACCGGTGACGTTCGGCCACCATATGATGGCATGGTTCGAAATGATCAAACGGGATGTCGAACGCCTGCAAGACTGCCGAAAACGCGTCAACACCATGCCTTTAGGGTCAGCGGCTCTGGCAGGAACGACCTATCCGATCAACCGGGAGTTAACCGCAGAACTGCTGGCCTTCGATCGCATCTCCGAAAATTCTCTGGATGGGGTTTCAGATCGTGACTTCGCCATTGAATTCACCGCTTTTGCTGCCACCTTTTTGATGCACTTGTCGCGTTTCTCGGAAGAATTGGTGCTTTGGTCATCTGCCCAATTCCAGTTCATTGACTTGCCGGATCGTTTCTGCACCGGTTCATCGATTATGCCGCAAAAGAAAAATCCGGATGTTCCTGAACTGGTCAGAGGCAAAACCGGGCGGGTATATGGACACTTGATGAGTCTGCTGACACTGATGAAATCACAGCCCTTGGCCTACAATAAAGACAATCAGGAAGATAAGGAACCGCTTTTTGATACCGTCGATACCGTTCGGGGCAGTTTACGGGCGTTTGCCGACATGGTGCCGGCTATTATCGTCAACCGAGATGCAACCTATGCCGCGGCAAGAAACGGCTTCTCGACCGCGACCGACTTGGCCGATTATCTGGTCAACAAAGGCTTACCCTTCCGGGACGCCCATGAAGTTGTCGGACTGGCGGTTGCCCATGGCGTGAAAACAAAACAGGATCTATCGGAAATGTCTCTGGCAACCCTGCAAGGTTTCCACGCCAGCATCACTGAAGATGTTTATGAAGTCTTAACTCTGGAAGGATCCGTTTCCGCCAGAAACCACCTTGGCGGAACCGCACCGGAACAAGTGAAAAAAGCGATTGCCCGCGCAAAAGCTTCACTTTGACGACAATTAAAGTCACTTGAACAAAAAAGGGAGGCCATGCCTCCCTTTTTCATTTGAATCGATCAATTACTGAGTCAGTTCCGGGTGATCGGTGGCCATGTTGTCTCCGGTCAGACAACCGAATTTCAACACCTGATTCCGTCCGGTCTCCTTGGCCTGATAGAGCGCTTGATCCGCTTTATGGATTAACTCCACTTCATCTCCG
>JAWVWZ010000328.1:0-1959 GCA_033723505.1 Hydrogenovibrio sp. | reverse complement strand
CGGTTTCGGGAATAATCCGGGAAAAGATCGGCCATCACGGCATCCAAACGTTTGGAAATCTTGTCTAATGGAATTTGGGTGGTTAGCTCTTGATAACTCAAATCGACATCCTAAATAATAAGCTGATTGCATTGTCGGCACCGAAGCGGCTGATGAATAAAGTAGAACGCTTTGAACCGTTCGAGTGGCCGAATAGTTTATGTAAAATAAACCGATGTGCTATAATTTTTTCTTTATATATTCTACCCGACTTTCGATCTTATGATACATCGCTTTAAGCAACTGACCGTTATTCTGTTCGTCACTTCTTTTCTTGCCTTATCCGGCTGTTCTTCCCTGATGGAAAAGGATGAATCCGAATGGACAGTCAAAGAGTTCTATGACCACGCGAAAGAAGCTTTCGACAACCAGCAGTGGGAGTCGGCGATCAAGTACTATGAAAAACTGAAAGCCTATTACCCTTACGGCAAATATGCCGAACAGTCTTATCTGGAACTGGCTTATGCCTATTACAAATACGATGAGCCGGAGTCGGCAAAAAGGGAACTGGAAGAATTCATCCGCCTCTACCCGAAACATCAGGCACTGTCATACGCCTATTATCTGAAAGCCTTGTCGGCGGATTCGATCAATAAAAGCTGGTTCGACAGCTGGCTGACCGATCCAGCCTACCGCGACATGGCTTCGACCATGGATGCCTATCAATCTTATCTGCAACTGTTGGAACGCTTCCCGCAAAGCAAATACGCCGAGACGGCAAGAAAGCGTTTGATTGTACTGAGAAACCGTTTGGCGAGACATGAACTCCAGGTGGCGCAATATTACTTCAAGCGCAAGTCTTACCTTGCCACAGCGACACGCACCAAATACCTGATCGACCATTACCCACGTTCGGTCGTCAATATGGAAGCGTTGCACCTGATGCGCCAGGCCTATTTGAAACTGGGGATGAAAAACAATGCGAAAGATGTCGAAAAAGTGATCCGCTTCAACCAGAAGAAAGACGGTTCAAACGATCAGGATGCCCTGCTGGAGAATTCCTAAGCTAGATTGTGGTATCCCTTGATATATTGCTCGGCTTCCAGACGCGGCATCGGCTTGGCAAAATGATAACCTTGCAGGAAGTCGATCCCCACCACCGATAACAAAGTACTGTGCTCTTCGGTCTCCACCCCTTCAGCTACCACCTTCAGGTTCAGACTGCGCGCGATTGCGACCACGGCTTTAGTGATTGCCAAATCGTTACTATCGAAGATGATGTCCTTGATCAAGGATTGGTCGATTTTGATTTTATCAATCGGGAATTTTTTCAAATAGCTCAACGAGGAATACCCGGTTCCGAAGTCATCGATCGCGATACTGATTCCTGTCGAACGTACTTCTTCCAACAACGAGATAACGTCTTCAGCATTGCCCATCAGATAACTTTCCAGCATTTCAAATTCAAAGCAATCATTTAAGCCTTTCGAGCGAATCTTGTCCATCAAGCCATAAATATGGGTCGGGTTGAACTCTCTACCGGAAATATTGACCGAAATACGGCACAGAGGCACCTCATCTGTTTCCAGCATCTGCAGGAAGTCCAACACCTGGTCTACCACAATGGTTGAGATCTTATGGATAATGCCGGATTCTTCGGCGATCGGGATAAAGATATTGGGCGGAATCAACCCGTTTACTGGGTGATGCCAACGGATCAAAGCTTCCAACGAATGCACCTTTTTTCCGTCGGATTCCATAATCGGTTGAAAATAAACCTCGAATTCATCGTTGTTAATGGCTTTGTGCAAATCCCTTTCCAACTGAAGCTGTCCCTGAACTTTTTCCGCCATCTCGGGAGTAAAGACCGCATAATTCTGATCATTACTTTCCTTGGCGGCGTACATCGCAGTATCCGCACGCTTGATCAGCTCCATAAAGGAGTCCTCCGACGACAAGGAATAAGCAAACCCCTTACTT
>JAWVWZ010000327.1:0-1962 GCA_033723505.1 Hydrogenovibrio sp. | reverse complement strand
TGATTCAGGGTCGTGGTCGCGACTTCTGTACGGATTTTCTGATCGGTCGTTTCCTCATCGAATTGGAAGGCGCTGTTGTAGCTCTTATGTTGCAGCTGATACTGAGAGCTGACTTGCACGCCCAGTTTGGACGCCAGGTCGTTGAGAGCGGCCTGTAGGGCCGTATTACGATCTTTGCCCGCGCCCACGCCATAGAGATCCAATTGTGTGTCTTTCGGCGGAGAAAGGTACCATGCCGGAGGAGATTTTAATAGGGTTTGAGAGGGCTTGGCTGGTGTCTGTGTGCAGGCTGACATCAGCAGTCCAGCTAACAGCATTATGCCGATGGGCAAGAATCGATGACAGTGGCGATGCGTAAGCGGACTGGGGGTCATTTCTGTTCGATCTGTTGAGTGGCTTTCTGGTGTTGCGCAATCACCCGGTCAATCCGTGCCATGGCTTCATTGATTGCGTCCACCGGGTCTTTTTGCAGATTGTCGGCCAGTGTATAGAGCTTTTTCGCTTCCGAGTAGTGGCCGGTTGCTTCCTTGACCACCCCCAGATTATAGGCGGCGACATAGGATAGGGATTGGGTTTCGAACAAGAGTTGGCTGAAAAGCTGATCGGCTTTGTCCATTCTGTGGGCTTCGACAAATTTGATGCCGCTTTCCAGTAATTGTTCCTGGGTATCGCTATAACGGATATCGGGATCGTCGAGCAATTCAATACGTTTATAGACATAGTGAGGGGCAATTTTATTGACGAAATCCTTGGCGATGGTCTGTGCCTGGCGTTGCCAGACGGTTGAAGCGGAAGGCAGAGTCGCAGATCGATCTGCGCAGGCAAACCAGTCATTCGAAGGGCTATAGCTATTACTGTAGACCACACTGGAGGTTTCGACGTCAATGATCTTGATATTGGCACTCAGTGACACAGTGCGTTTGGTACAAGGCACTTTATAGGTACGGACATAGTTGCATTTTTTGTCGAGGCATTCTTGCCGCTCACTGTAAAAACGACTGTCATGATAGGACTTGGAAGACAAGTCTCCGGTTACAAACGCCTGGGCGCCGATCAGTTCACCGACCTTGACAACCTCTTTTTCATCGGTCAGCCCGGAATATTGTAATTTTTGTTCTTTCAGGATTTTATCGAAATCCTGGCGGTTGATGACGGTGAAGTAGGGTTTGTCTTCAAGATTTTTTTGGTTCAGTTGGGTTTCGATTTTACCGGTTAAACCGACCGTATCGTTTTTAAAGTGATTGACGGCCACTCTTTTGTAGTGTGCTGCTTGGTCGATCTGGGCAGGTTCCAGATATTGAATTTTGGTGGTGGTGGCGCAGCCGGTTAGCTGAGTCAAAACCAATAAGCCAGTTGGCATTAGCCATCGGGATCGGTCAAAAATAGTCATGGATTTCTTCAATTTGTCGCAATATGTTGTATTTTTTTCGATCAAGTTTAATCGATTTTAAATCATGATTTTCGGAAAAATTTTACGAGGTTCATGGTATCTTAATAATCGTTTTCTGCCGACGGACGGAAAATAGTATCGAACAAGAATAATATTCTCTAGCGGTTTTGAATCAAGCCGAGAATGAGGTAGGAGTATCAATGTTTAAAAAAGTGTTGGTTGCAGGTTGTATGGCGTCATTAATTGGATGCTCAAGCACCCCATCGAAAACGGATATCGCCGAAGAACAGGC
Organism: Hydrogenovibrio sp.; assembly: GCA_033723505.1. GTDB lineage: Bacteria > Pseudomonadota > Gammaproteobacteria > Thiomicrospirales > Thiomicrospiraceae > Hydrogenovibrio. Next base: position 280 of record JAWVWZ010000327.1, on the reverse strand, counting down.
GAAGGTCGAGAAAATTCAGGCGGAAGCGGCACAGGAACAGGCTGAGCGTCGTCAGGCACAAATGGAAGAAGAGATGAAGAATCTGCCAGGCTGGGTGCTGGATCCGCCGAAAACGGATGGCACCGGGTTCTACGGGGTCGGCGTCGGTTCTGATAAAGACTTTGTCAACTCGATGCGTAAAGCAAAGCTGCAAGCTTCTTATGAATTGGCGAAAACCATGAAGTCCGAATTGTCCGGGGAAGACACCATGACGGGATCCGGAGAAGGGGAATACCGTTAT
>JAWVWZ010000326.1:0-1975 GCA_033723505.1 Hydrogenovibrio sp. | reverse complement strand
GTAGATGTCATGCGAAATCGCAGACGCCCCAGCCAAAGTCAGCCCGGAAACTACCGCAAGGATTGTTGCGAAAGCCACTGCAGAGATAAAGCCCAGGAACCAGTCACCGCCCAACACGTGAGACAAGTGAATCGCTGCCATGTTGTTACCACCGATCAGTTTCGAACCGTCCATATACATGTTGGCCGTGACCAAAGCGATTGCACCGAAACCGATGATAAAGGCCAGAATATAGAAATACCCGATAAAACCTGTCGCATAGAAAACCGACTTACGAGCTTCTTTTGCATCCGGAACCGTGAAGAAACGCATCAGGATATGCGGTAGACCGGCTGTACCGAACATCAGGGCAATCCCTAGAGAGATCGCATTGATCGGATCGGAAACAAACCCACCCGAGAACAGGATATTCATATCGCCACCACGGTTATCCACGGCTGTTTTGAATAACGTCTCGAAGCTGAAGCCCATGCTCACCATAACCATCAATGCAATGAAGGTCGCGCCCCCAAGCAATAGAACGGCTTTAATGATTTGCACCCAGGTTGTCGCCAGCATGCCCCCGAAGGAAACATAAGCAATGATCAACACACCGACCATGATAACGGCATAAGAGAAGTCCAGACCGAACAACAACTCAATCAGTTTACCGGCACCGACCATCTGTGCGATCAAGTACAGGATAACCACCGCGATCCCGCCAAATGCCGCCAAAATACGGATTTGCTTCTGCTGGAAACGGTAAGCCGCCACATCTGTGAAAGTATACTTCCCTAGGTTACGCAATCTTTCCGACATCAAGAACAGAATGATCGGCCAACCAACCAGGAAACCGATCGCAAAGATCAGCCCGTCGTACCCTTTCAGATAAACCATCCCGGTAATCCCCAGGAAAGAAGCTGCAGACATATAGTCCCCGGCAATCGCCAAACCATTCTGCAATCCGGTGATGCCACCACCGGCAGCATAGAAATCCTTCGCAGATTTGGTTCTTTGTGCTGCCCAGTAAGTGATATACAGCGTAAAACCAACAAACACGATGAACATGCTGATCGCCGCCCAGTTGGTTTCCGACTTGGTACCATCCGTTTGCATATCGCCAACTGCGAAAGCAATGGTTGGAACCAGCAATAAAGCCATCAGGCTAAATAATGTTTTGGTCATTTTATTGATCATTATTATTCAACCTCTTTTTTGATTTCTGCCGTCAAGCCATCAAAATCGCTGTTGGCTTTTTTCACGTAGTAACCCGTCAACAGGAAAGCGAAAATAATGATCGCCACCCCAAGTGGGAAACCGATTGAAATATATTGACCACTGACAATGGTCGTGAAGAAATGCGGATCAAATGCCAATAGCAAAATGAAACCATAGTACACGACCAACATCGCGATACTCAGCTTCCAAGCCAGGCCAGAGCGCTCTTTCACCAATTGGTGATATTGAGGAAGACTTTTAATCTTCTCTATTTTGGATTGTTCCATTCAACTTACCCTCCTTCGGATATTATTTTTAGAACGATTGAATTCACATAAAAATCTACCCAGCCTGGTAGATTTTTATGTATTCCGAACAATTCATACAGGGATAAAAATATTGCCCCGTTTATTTTTGCTGCATGAATTGATCAAGAATGCTTGGGTCTTCCAAAGTCGAAGTATCGGAAGTGATTTCTTCGTCTTTGGCGATCGTGCGCAACAAGCGACGCATGATTTTCCCTGAACGCGTTTTCGGCAAATTCGAACCGAAACGGATTTCATCAGGCTTGGCGATCGGACCGATTTCTTTGGCGACGTGATTTCTCAGTTCCTGAATCAAAGCGGCTCTTTCTTCACCTTCCGGAATGTCAACATTCAGCACGACAAAGGCAAAAACAGATTCCCCTTTCACATCGTGCGGCTTACCGACAACGGCAGCTTCCGCCACTTTTTCATGAGAAACCAGTGCAGATTCGATTTCCATGGTCCCCAAACGG
>JAWVWZ010000325.1:0-1992 GCA_033723505.1 Hydrogenovibrio sp. | reverse complement strand
GTTCTCCCCGAACGCAGTACGATAGATTCATCGGTCAGATCATACCCCACTACAACGGCATAATGCCAAACCGGAAACGTATCAAACCCTTGATTCTGCAAAATCAACACCGGATTGCCCGCAGACACTTCGGTCAGCAAGCTCATCATATTGGGCGACATCTTGTAGACCACCAGACCGTACTGCCTTGCAGCGGCCATCATTTCAATCTGAAAACTTCCTTTTCTGTCCGGGATATAAACCTTATCGACCAATTGACTTGGCGCAACCGATTTTTGTCTGAAATTTAAAACGGTTGCCAAGGCAGCTGGACCGCACTGATAGTCTTCCTGCGGGAAAAAGGGCACCTTTTTGAGCTCGACGGATTCCGGCAAGTTTGCTTGCTGCTTTTCAAGTCGGTGGGTCTGAGGAGCATAGGCACAGCTCTGCAACAGCAGTCCCAGAACGAACACACCCGGCAGAAGCCGGGTGTAATGAAGTGTTTTAAACAGAACCACGCCTGCTTTTTATCTGACAGGTTTGATAAACGGGAAAATATCCGTCGCGCCGATCACATCGGTAATCACAAAAATAACAAAGATCAATACCACAATCCCCAGCACATCACCGCCCGCAGGCATGGCATCCATCTGGTGATTGATTTGCATCACCTCATCGTCGGTCAAAGAAGCCACACGTTCATCCACTTGAGCAGGAGAAACGCCAACCGAAATAAGTTCATTCTTAACTTCATCTCTTTGAAGAAAAGCCGACAACTTGGCCCGTTCATTAGCCATGGACTGTTGGTGCAATAACTCTCCCGTTCCAACCATTGCCGCTTGAGCAGGCAGAACAAGGCTCGATAATAAAGTTAAAATCATGCTGAATGCGATGGTCTTTTTCATGGTAACCCCCTTATTAAAGATTCCAGTTCCAAAAATAGCACTTTTAGAATCTATGCACAATCTAATTTATCTTGATGATTGACTCACAACCCAAACAATTCTGCCAGCTTTTCCCCGGGAATGTCCGCACGCATAAAGGCTTCGCCGACCAGAAAGCTGTTGACGTGATGGTCGCGCATTTTCTGCACATCTTCCGGCCCGAGAATCCCGCTTTCGGTAATGACGATACGATTGTCCGGAATCATATCGAGCATACGGATTGTGGTGTCCAGTGACACTTCGAACGTATGCAAATCGCGATTATTGATGCCAATCATCGGCAAAGGCAATTGCAGAGCCCGCTCCATTTCCGCCTCATTATGCACCTCGATCAAGACATCCATTCCCAGCTGCATGGCCGTTTGTGTCAACTCGTACATCTGGGCGTCGCCGATGGCGGCGGCAATCAATAAAATACAGTCCGCACCAATCGCACGCGCTTCATAGACCTGATAATCGTCGACAATGAAGTCCTTTCGGATAATCGGCAAATCCACGGCAGCACGCACGGCCTGCAAATATTCGTTGCTCCCCTGAAAAAAGTCACGATCGGTCAAGACCGACAAACAGGCGGCGCCGTGCTGCTGATAGCTTTCAGCAATCTCCACCGGATCAAAGGGGTCGCGAAGCACGCCTTTACTGGGCGAAGCTTTTTTGATCTCCGCAATCACGGCGGACTTGCCGGCATCCAGCTTGGCCTGCATCGCATCGGCAAACCCTTTTGCCGGCGGCATCATCAAGGCCTTTTGTTTCATTTCTCGCAGTGAGACTTTCTCACAACCTTCCTGAATCTCTTCAAGCTTGCGAAAAATAATCTTTTTTAAAATATCCGGCGTCTGGTGCGCGGAAGAACTAGCTTGACTCATACTCTCGTACTTTATGTAATGGTTATTCAATTCAATGCAAAATCTGCCAGGCAGGGTCGCCCTAGCGCTAAAAGCTGTTGGTTTTGACGATAAAGTCCTTCAACACATTCATCGCTTTACCTTCGGCAATCACCTGTCTGGCCCGGGTGACCCCCTCGCCAAAAGTGTCAGCCAATCCAGCGGTATAAATCGCTGCGCCAGCG
>JAWVWZ010000324.1:0-2028 GCA_033723505.1 Hydrogenovibrio sp. | reverse complement strand
GTCAAGGCCGAAGCGGCTTTTTGATAGTCTGATTCGGCTTGATCGATGTCTGCTTTGAGTTGTTCCAAAGAGGCATCGGAGTCTTGCAGTTCTGCCAGCCCATCGCGGATTTGTTGATGCTTTTCCACCAGCTCTTGAGGTTCCAGGTTGTAGCGTTTCGCCAACCCGAAGAGCTCGGACAGGCGCTCGTCCACCGCCTGCAAACGCTCCGGGTCGAGTTCGATGTGATGGTCTTCCGCCTGGATGTCATTGGCGGCTTCCTGTGCATCGATCAATAAGGAGTTCAATTGTTCGGCGAGTTTGCCGAGCGGGGCATTGTATTCCGCCACCGACTCCAGCGCATGGATCGCGCCATTGAGTTTTTCGCTGACGCCGCCGTCGCCTTCCAGTAAGTCATAGGCATTGAAGATGGCTTGTTTGATCTCATTGGCATGGGCCAGCCCGTTTTGTTCTTCGGCCAGCGTATCGTATTCGTCGGCGATGGGCATGACCTTGTCGAATTCCTGCAATTGGAAATTCAGAAGATCGAGTTGGCTCTGGCGGTCGTTCTGTTGCTCCGACAAAGTTTGATAGCGTTTTTTCAGGGCTTGCCAGGCTTTGAAGGTGTCGCGCGTGTTTTGCACCAGCGGCACATGGTCGGCATAGGCATCGAGCAGTTCCAGTTGCTTGTTGGGGTGCAAGAGCGACTGATGTTCATGTTGACCGTGGATGTCGATCAACAGGTCGCTCAGGGCTTTCAGTTGTGAAATCGATGCCGGCAGGCCGTTGATATAGGCTTTGGAGCGGCCTTCGGCGGTGACGGTACGGCGCAGCATACAGGCTTCTTCGTCATCGAATTCGTTGTCGGCCAACCAGGCTTGAACCTGTGTAAGGCCGTCGATGGCGAAATCGGCGGTGATGTCGGCACGTTTGGTGCCGTGGCGAACCAGTCCGCTGTCGGCGCGTTCTCCCAGGGCCAGACCCAGGGCATCCAACAGGATGGATTTCCCGGCGCCGGTTTCCCCTGTGAGGGTGGTGAAGCCATTTTCAAAGTTGAGGGTCAGTTTTTCGATGAGCGCGAGATTCTGGATCGATAATTCTTGCAACATATAATTCAATCAACTAAATAAGGTCGGTTTTGGAAATGGCGTGCCCCAATTTCAGTTGAGGCCTGTGCCGGGTAGCATAACGTAAAAACGGCCATCCCTAAAGCTTTTGTCCCCAATTGAGTTTTGCCCGAAGCAACTCGTAGTGGTCGTGGTCTTTCGGATGGACCATTTTGATGAATTTCGGATGGCGCGTGACGATGGTTTCGTGCTTGGCGCCGATCTGATAAGAAATCTGGCCGTCGCAGATAATGGAGGCAGTGCCGCTGCAGTTGTCGTGCGGGCGGATGCGGATGCGGCAATTGCCGGGCACCACGACCGGACGGTTACTCATGGTATGCGGGTTGATTGAGACCAGCGCCATGACATCCAGCGTCGGGTCGACAATCGGGCCGCCCGCCGACAGGGAATAGGCGGTGGAGCCGGTCGGGGTGGAAATGATCAAGCCGTCGGAGCGCTGGCTATTGAGAAAGCGCTCGTCGATAAAGGTTTCGAATTCCACCATTCTCGGCGAGTCGTTTTTGTGCAGGACCACATCGTTGAAGGCGATCTGTTCGAACAGCACTTCGCCCTCCAGGCAGATTTGCGCGTGGAGCAGATTGCGTTCTTCGCAGCGATAGTTGTCCGCCAGCACTTCATCCAGCGTATCGAACATCAGATTGGGGGAGACGTCGGTCAAAAAGCCCAGTCGTCCAAGGTTAATGCCCAGAATCGGGATTTCATAGTCGACGATATTGCGCGCGATGTCGAGAAAGGTGCCATCTCCGCCGACGACAATGGCGAAGTCGATTTCGTTCAGCAACACGTCGCGATCCAGTGTGTCGATGCCGTAACGTTCTACAGGAAAGTCCATGCAGGTCGGCTTGTCGAGAGCGACATACTTTTCTTTTTTCTGGAAATACAGAATCAGCTTGTCAATCAGTTCCCAGGATTGGATGCCGTC
>JAWVWZ010000323.1:0-2030 GCA_033723505.1 Hydrogenovibrio sp. | reverse complement strand
TGGGATGGACCTGCCGGGATGGTTATCAATACCGGTAAATTCGCAATCTGTGGTGTCGACAGAAACGGTCTGCGCCCAACACGATATGTCATCACCAAAGACAGACATATCACCTTTGCATCCGAAATCGGAGTGTATAACTATGCACCGGAAGATGTCGTGGAAAAAGGTCGCCTAAAACCCGGTCAGGTCATCGCCGTCGACCTGCAAAATGGAACTCTGTTGAAACCTGAAGACATCGACAACCAGTTAAAGGCCGCCAAGCCTTACCGAGAGTGGATGGACAAAGGCTATATGCACATCACCGAGCGCCTGGACCATCAGGACCAGGCTTTGGGTTGGGATGATCTGGAGTCTGACAGCTACCAAAAATATTTCCAAGTCACTTTTGAAGAACGAGATCAAGTCATTCGCGTCTTAGCGGAAGCTGGGCAGGAAGCGACCGGTTCCATGGGGGACGATGCGCCACTGCCGGTCTTCTCAACCAAAGTCCGATCGACTTACGATTATTTCAGACAAATGTTTGCACAGGTCACTAACCCTCCGATTGACCCATTGCGTGAAAACATCGTCATGTCGTTGAATACCTGTTTCGGTCGCGAACTGAACATGTTCGACGAAGGGCCGGAACATGCGCGTCGCTTGGAAGTCAAATCTCCGATTCTGTCTCCATCGATCATGGGGCAGCTGATGAACATCGCTTCAGACGACTACCGTAACCAGGTAATCTCACTGCATTATGATGCAGGCACCTCCAACCTGAAGGAAGCGATTATCAGCGTCTGTGATCAGGCCGTTGAAGCGGTTCGAAGCGGTGTTACCCTGCTGGTGCTATCCGATTTGAATATTACCAAAGACAAGCTGACCATTCCGGCCGCGATGGCGACTGGCGCGGTTCACCATCACTTGATCAAACAAGGTTTGAGACCGGAAGCCAATATCATTGTCGAAACCGGATCGGCACGTGATCCGCATCACTTTGCCGTTTTGTTCGGTTATGGGGCAACGGCCGTCTATCCTTATCTGGCCTATGAAAGCATTGCAGACATGTTGCGTACCAAAGAGCTGGACAGCAGCACGACGTTGAGCGATTACATTCAAAACTACCGCAAAGGGATCAATAAAGGTTTGTTTAAAATCCTTTCGAAAATGGGGATTTCAACCATCACCTCTTATCGCGGCTCTCAGCTGTTCGAAGCCGTCGGTTTGACCAAAGAAATCGTTGATCTGTGCTTTAGCGGAACCCCAACTCGTATTGAAGGCACCAACTTCAACCACGTTGAAGAAGATTTGAAGCAGCTTTCCTGGGAAGCTTTCAACCCGAGAAAATTCATGAAGCCTGGCGGTTTGTTGAAGTACATCCATGGTGGCGAATATCACGCCTACAACCCCGATGTCGTCAACTATCTGCGTGAAGCGGTGCAAACCGGCGATCAAGTGGCTTACAACAAATTTGCAAAACTGGTCAACGAGCGCGATCCGATGACAGTGCGTGACTTAATTACCTTTAAAGACGGGATTCAACCGATTGACATCGACCAGGTTGAGCCGGTGGAATCAATCTTCAAACGTTTCGATTCCGCAGGAATTTCATTGGGCGCCCTATCTCCGGAAGCTCATGAAGCCTTGGCGATTGCCATGAACCGCATCGGGGCACGCTCGAACTCGGGTGAAGGGGCAGAAGACCCTTCTCGTTATGGCACCGAAAAAATGTCGAAGATCAAACAGATTGCTTCCGGCCGCTTTGGCGTCACCGCACATTACCTGCGTAATGCCGAAGTCTTGCAGATCAAAGTAGCGCAAGGGGCGAAACCCGGTGAAGGAGGACAGTTGCCTGGACATAAAGTCGATGCGACCATTGCCAAACTTCGCCACTCGGTGCAGGGTGTCACCTTGATTTCCCCCCCACCGCATCACGACATCTATTCAATCGAAGATTTGGCTCAATTGATTTTCGATTTGAAGCAGGTAAACCCGAATGCCTTGGTCTCGGTCAAGCTGGTTGCAGAACCCGGCGTGGGAACCATCGC
>JAWVWZ010000322.1:0-2031 GCA_033723505.1 Hydrogenovibrio sp. | reverse complement strand
CGGTTGATTGGCCCGGGATGCATGACGATCGCATCCGGTTTCGCCAAGGCCAGCCTCTCTTTGGTCAGACCGTAGAGGTTAAAGAATTCTTTTTCACTCGGCAAGAGTGCACTGGTCATGCGCTCGCTCTGTAAACGCACATTGATAACCACGTCAACGCCGTCCAGTCCTTCCTCGACATTGTCGTACACATGGACGCCGAGTGCTTCCGGGTAAGAGGGCATCAGAGTTCTCGGGCCGATAACGCGAATTTCCCGCGCCTCAAGAATGCTGAGGGCGTGGATTTGTGAGCGTACGACACGGGAGTGTTGAACATCGCCGATAATCGCGATTTTGAGATCGAAAATGTCGCCTTTATGTTTGCGGATGGTGAACATGTCCAGCATCGCCTGAGTCGGATGCGCATGTTGACCGTCACCGGCATTGACCACATGCACGTGCGGCGCGACATGTTTGGCGATAAAATGTGCGGCGCCGCTTTCGCTGTGGCGCACCACGAACATGTCCGCCAGCATCGCCTCGAGGTTCCAAAGCGTATCCAGCAGGGTTTCGCCTTTTTTGGTCGAGGAGGTTTCGATATTGAGGTTGACCACATCGGCGGACAAGCGTTTCTCGGCAATCTCGAAAGTCGTCAGGGTGCGGGTGCTCGGTTCGAAGAACAGGTTCATGATCGCTTTGCCGTGCAGGGTGTCGAGCTTGTTGATGTCTCCGGTATGCGGATCGATAAAACTTTCGGCAACATCGAGAATTTCATTCAAATGATGTTGTTTCAGACCCTCCAGGGTCAGGAAATGGCGTAACTTGCCTTTTTCGTTGAGTTGCAGGTTGGGCGTAGACAGTCTCATTCAAAATCCTTTAACCAAGAGTGCGCATACAGGTGTCGTGAATGTTTTTGGGTGCCGACTGACGATGGGTATTTCGTCCGTTCGGTCGGGGCGTCGCGCGAATTAGTGCTATTGTAGTTTTTTTTGGGCAAGAGGTCAGCGTGATTGTAGCCAATTTTCCAAAATAATTTGTGCGGCATGATCATCGATCGGCTGTCGGCTATGTTTCATTCGGTTTTCCGCTTCGACGGAGCTCAACTGTTCCTCGATATAAAACACCGGCGTATGGTAACGACCGCTGAGGCGCTGACCGAATTTACGTGCCGGTTGCGTCAAGGCCTGCTCCTCTCCGTTCAAGCGCATCGGCAGGCCGACAACAATGGCTTTCGGCTGCCAGGTTTCGAATAGTTGAGTGATGTGATCCCAGTCCGGTTTGCCGTCTCGGCTGGAGACGATGGCGACCGGAGAGGCGGTTTGCGTCACGGTTTGACCCGCGGCCACACCGATTCGTCTTAGGCCGAAATCGAATCCTAATACCATGCCCTCGACATCTGCCGGGGTGCGAATCTTAGTCATGGCCGGCATCTAAACTGAGGTGTTCCGGAGAGATCCCCAGGGTCGCCAGCGCGACTTCCCATCTGGAATCGACTGGAACTTCGAATAGCAGAGATTCGTTATAGGGGATGGTCAGCCAACTGTTTTCCTGAATTTCCTTCTCCAACTGGCCTTTTTCCCAGCCGGCGAATCCGAGGCAGGCAAGGAATTGTTCGGGGCCGTCTCCGGCTGCGATGGCCTTGAGCAGGTCTTCGGAGACCGTCATCGACAGACGATCTTCCAACGGCATGGATTTTTGCCAGCAAGGATCGCTTTTGTGAAGCACAAATCCATGTTCCATATCGACAGGACCGCCCATCAGGACCGGATCTTCGTAAAAAGGCTGAGTGTCATCGACTGGCAGTTTGAAGTGCTCGAGCAATTGACCGACGGTGAGGTTGTGGGGCAGATTCAAGACCAGTCCCATGGAACCGTGTTCGTTGTCCTCAACCATGTAAATCACGGTTTTTTCAAACCAGGTGTCCGCAAGAGACGGCATGGCGATCAGGATTTGATGCTGAAAAGAGTTCAGTGAAGTCATAGGTTCGATTATAGCAGTTATCGAGGATTTTTCGAATGCAAGTTATGACGGATTGACCGGCTGCACCAAAGG
>JAWVWZ010000321.1:0-2042 GCA_033723505.1 Hydrogenovibrio sp. | reverse complement strand
AGAGCTGGAGTCCGAAGTCATCGAAGCCTCCATGTCGGGAGAACAGTTGTTCAAGGCGAACCTGACGGTCAAGCTGCCGTTGGATGTCGATCGCAACGCCGTACGCGAATCTCTGGAGCAGATCGCCAACGAGTTGATTGTCGACATCGATTTGGCGGAATCGGACGATTAAGGCCACAACATGCTAAAATAGCGGTTTTTACCGTGTCAGGCTGAAGAAAACCGGAAAACAGGTTGCTCGCCGGCACCGCCGCCCGAATTTACAGAATTGATTAATTAGAAAGATTAAGAGAGTGTCATGCTAGATGCAAAGCTATTAAGAACGGACCTGGAGAATGTCGCCGCGAAATTGAAAACGCGCGGATTCGAATTGGATGTCGCCAAGATCAACGAACTGGAAGCTCAGCGTAAAGAGTTTCAGGTCAAGGCTCAGGAGTTGCAAGCCGAACGCAACAGTCGTTCGAAAGGCATCGGTAAGGCAAAGGCCGCCGGCGAAGATATTCAGCCGCTTTTGGATGAAGTCGCGTCTCTGGGCGACAAGCTGAAAGAAGCCGAAGAGGCGAGCAATCAGATTCAAAGCCAGATCGAAGAGATTTACGCTGGCATTCCGAACCTGCCGCATGACTCTACGCCAGTCGGGGAAAAAGAAGAAGACAATGTCGAAATCCGTAAATGGGGAGAACCGACCCAATTCGATTTTGAAGTCAAAGACCATGTCGATCTGGCCGAAGCCAGAGGCTGGTATGACAACGATGCGGCGGTCAAGATCGCTTCCTCGCGTTTCTCGGTGCTGAAAGGGCCGATGGCGAAAATGCAGCGCGCCTTGACCCAGTTCATGCTGGATACGCACGCCGAAGCCGGGTATGAAGAAGTTTATGTGCCTTTCCTGGTCAACCAGGACAGTTTGAGAGGCACTGGTCAATTGCCGAAATTCGAAGCCGATCTGTATAAGATCGACAAGCACGAAGAGCATGACACCTCCGATCGCGATCTGTATTTGATTCCGACGGCGGAAGTGCCGGTCACCAACCTGTTCCGCGACGAGATTCTCGATCAGGCCGAGTTACCGATCAAATTGACGGCACATACACCATGCTTCCGTTCCGAAGCGGGGTCTTACGGAAAGGACACCAAAGGGCTGATCCGTCAGCACCAGTTCGAGAAGGTCGAGATGGTGCAGATTGTCGAACCGGAGCAATCCTATGAAGCATTGGAAGAGCTGACGCAGCAGGCGGAAACCATTCTGCAGAAACTGGGGCTGCCATACCGGGTGATGGCCTTGTGTACCGGCGATATCGGCTTCTCGTCAGCGAAAACCTATGATTTGGAAGTCTGGTTGCCGGGGCAGCAGGCCTATCGCGAGATTTCGTCCTGCTCCAACTTCGAGGACTTTCAGGCACGCCGCTTGATGGCACGTTACCGTGTCGGTCAGGACAAGCCGCAACTGGTGCACACCCTGAACGGTTCCGGTTTGGCGGTCGGGCGTACCCTGTTGGCCGTGCTGGAAAACTACCAGAACGAAGACGGGTCGGTGACCGTCCCCGAAGCGCTGCGTCCATATCTGGGCGGGCTGGAAAAGATTTAAAAACGGCCTAAATGGCCCTCAAGGATTTAACGCCTTGATTTGAATCGTAAAAAAGCGATCTCCCGGATCGCTTTTTTATTTCCGGACAAAAAAATCGATAAAAAAGCGGTTATTCACTTGCAATTATTCTGTCTCCCTCTATAATACGCACCTGTTCCGGTGGACTGGCTGAGTGGTTGAAGGCGGCGGTCTTGAAAACCGTTGTAGGTTAGTAGCCTACCTGGGGTTCGAATCCCTAGTCCACCGCCATTATTTACTTGATTGATCTTCAGTCTCAATAATGGAAACGGAACAAAAAACGTTTCTTGACTTTGTCATCAGAATCGTTAAGATACGCATCTTATTTCTTTAGTCTCTCTAAAGATTTCTATTATGCGCCCGTAGCTCAACTGGATAGAGTACTCGGCTACGAACCGAGCGGTTAGGGGTTCGACTCCCTTCGGGCGCGCCATTTATT
>JAWVWZ010000320.1:0-2048 GCA_033723505.1 Hydrogenovibrio sp. | reverse complement strand
GGCAAGAAAGTGACGTTGAACCGGTTGTCCAAAGAGCCCTTTATCATGCGTGAAGAGGGCTCGGGGATTCGACAGGCGTTGGAAAAAATGTTTGCTGAAAAAGGCCTTAAAATCAATGAGCGCCTGACAATGCGTTCAAATGAAGCGATTAAGCATTGCGTCGTAGGCGACCTTGGTGTGGCTTGCGTGTCCAGGCATGCTTTGTATCTTGAAAAGACGGAAGGGCCGATCGTCGAACTCGACGTTGAGGGCTTTCCGATCGAAAAGCAATGGAACATCGTGTATCCGGCGGGGAAGAGTCTGTCCCTGCTGGCGAAGGAGTTTTTGAAATTCCTGAAAGAAAGTGGCACAGAATATATTCAGCTATAAATTCTTTGTCACAGTTGGTTTTTGGTTGGCGGTGCATTGGCCGTCAACGCTTTTCCGTATTTCCTCTTTTACCGGCAATTTTTTGATCATTGCCGGCACTTTTTCCCTTTGAGTTTTTCTGAACTTCTATGTTCATTTTTTTAGAGGATCGAGCCCTTTTTGCCAGAAAAAAATATGTAGGAACGCCCTGATTTTCTGACGAAATTTTTGCCGAATCATTTATTTTATTTATTCATTAAGTTGTTGAAAATAAAAGTGAATAAATCCTTTTTTAAATCGAAGGTTTCCTAGCATGCCCTAGAGTCTATAGGTCATATTCGATTTCCCAATTTTTCTTTGACATCGACATCTCCTAATATTTACAACACATTCAATCACTTGAATATTTCAATGCGGGGAATTTGGTTTGCCCCATCGAGAAATTTGTTAAGGAGTTAGCGATGAGTATGCAGTGGATGGGATCCATCATCATGTGGTTTATACCGGCAAGTTTCTTCCTAAGCGCTTTGATAAACGAAAGACGTGCGCATTGGAAGTGGGCAGCCAATATCAGTTTGTTGGGTCTGTTTCTAACCGTATTTTTAGGGGGAGCCGTATATTTTGACTGGGTTCAGTTAGCGGGAGCCAGTCAGTGGATGGGCGCCTCAGCGATGAGTTTGATCATGCTGGGCCTGGTGAGCTTTATTGCTTTTATTAATATTCGGTATTCCAGCGTTTACATGGCGGGGAATGTCGAAGAAGAAAAACGCTATCTTCGTTGGTTGCTGTTGGCGCTTGGCAGTGTCGCCACCGTCGTTGTCAGTAATCATATGCTGTTACTTGTGGCTGCGTGGGTGGCCATCAGTTTCAGTCTTCATAGGCTGTTGATTTTCTTTCCTAATCGCCAGCGTGCAGTATTGGCGGCACATAAGAAATATATTTTTGCCCGGGTGGCGGAGACCTGTTTGTTGGGCGCGATATTGATTTTGAATTATGAGCATGGCACTTGGTTTATCAGTGATATCTATCAAGAAGTCATGGCGTCGAAAACCCTCAGTGGGCTGGATCAGTTCGCGGCCGTATTGCTGGCTTTGGCGGCTTTGATCAAGTGCGCTCAATTGCCGTTGCATGGGTGGTTGATTCAGGTTGTTGAGGCCCCGACCCCTGTTTCAGCCTTGTTGCATGCCGGCATCATCAATCTGGGCGGCTATCTGCTGATCATTTTTGCGCCGTTGATTGTTATGTCCGATGCCGCCCAGTGGTTGTTGCTGATTATCGGCGGTATCACGACGGCATTGGCAGCGCTGGTGATGATGACTCGTGTTTCGGTCAAAGTCAGACTGGCTTGGTCAACCATGTCGCAGATGGGACTGATGCTGGTGGAATGCGGATTGGGGTTGTTCGAGTTGGCGTTACTGCATTTGGTGGCCCACTCTTGCTATAAGGCCTATGCCTTCCTCAATTCTGGGTCGGAAGTCGAGTCGAGCCTGAAAAGGCGCCTGGCTCCATCGGTTTCTCCTACCAGAAAAGACTGGTGGATGGCAGGGACAATCTCCGCGGTTCTGGTTCTCGGCGTGATCTGGTTCGCAGGTTTGCAAGGTCCTTACAGCCCGTGGCTGTTGTTTGCCATCGCCTTGACGTTGCTAATCGCGGAAAGACGGGGACGTTTGACCAGCACTCCGATTTTGGAAACAGTGGTG
>JAWVWZ010000319.1:0-2056 GCA_033723505.1 Hydrogenovibrio sp. | reverse complement strand
GTAATCGCCAAACCGGCGGCCACGGCCATCGCCAACGTTTTGGTCAAGGCTAAGGGCGTGAACAGCCGACCGGCTTGCTCCTGAAGCGCGAAAATCGGCATAAAACTCAATGCGATAATCAGCAGAGACAGGAACAATGGCAACCCGACTTCTTTGGCCGCATCCAAAATCAGCGACCAGTGGCACTCTCCAGTCGCCACCTGGCCGGTTTGTCGGTGATAGGCCTCCAAGTGCTTATGGGCATTCTCGATCATCACGATCGATGCATCCACCATGGTTCCAATGGCAATGGCAATCCCCCCAAGACTCATGATATTGGCGGACACCCCCATTTTCTCCAATATAATGAATGCTCCGAGAATCCCCAGCGGAAGCGACACCACGGCCACCAGCGCTGAACGAAGGTGCATCAAGAACACGAGGGAAATCAGTGCGACCACCAGAATCTCTTCAATCAACTTATCCTTCAGGGTATCGACCGAACGATTGATCAGCCCGGAGCGATCATAAACTTCTTTGATCTCGACCCCTTTCGGCAGTCCGGGCTTTAATTCCGCCAGCTTCTGTTTCACCGCATTGATGACATTCAAGGCATTTTCGCCGGAACGCATCACGATAATGCCGCCGACCACCTCGCCCTGACCGTTCAGTTCGGCGATGCCTCGTCTCGGCTGGGTGCCGAGTTTGACCGAAGCAATGTCTTTGAGCAGCACCGGCGTTTTGTTTTTAGACGAAATCCCGACTGGAATCTGTTCCAGGTCGGAGACCTTGGAAACATATCCTTTCAGCGCCACCATATATTCGGCTTCAGCTTGCTCGATCACCGAAGCCCCCATTTCGACACTGCTTTTCTTGATGGCCGTTTCCACCTGCTTCAGACTCAGGTGGTACGCCCGCAAACGGTTCGGATTGATCACAACCTGATACTGCTTGATCATACCGCCGACCGATGCGACTTCCGATACACCCGGTACCGATTGCAATTCGTACTTCAAGAACCAATCCTGCAGGCTGCGCAGTTGCGCCAGGTCATGGTGATGCGTCTTGTCCACCAGAGCATATTCATAGACCCAACCGACTCCGGAGGCATCCGGCCCTAAAGTCGGCTGAACTCCGGCCGGCAAGGCGGCTTTCACCTGACTGAGGTATTCCAGTACCCGAGAACGCGCCCAATAAGGATCGGTACCATCTTTAAACAGCACGTAAACATAGGAGTCACCGAAAAACGAATAACCGCGAACCGCTTTCGATTTCGGCACCGACATCATCAGGTTCGAGATCGGGTAGGTCACCTGATCTTCCACCACTTGCGGCGTCTGGCCGGCAAACGGCGTTTTGATGATGACCTGAACATCGGACAGATCCGGAATCGCATCCAACGGCGTTTTCTGGAAGGCCATCCAGCCCCAGATGGCAACCGCAACGCTCAATAGCAAAATCAAAATACGGTTGCGGATGGAATAATCAATAATCTTGTTTATCATTTCGCCCCCTGCTAATGCTGATGCGTCGAAGTGTTCGCCGATGGGTTCTGCGTTTTACCGGAAGACATGAGCCGCCGTAGATTCGATTGAATCTGACTTTCCGAATCGATCAGGAACTGGCCGGATGTCACGATACGATCGCCCTCGTTGAGCCCCGATAAAATTTCGACAATCCCCTGCGTTTCCATGCCGGTCACCACCTTCGCCACTTGAAAACGTCCGTCTTTCAAAACTTTGACCACGCGCTTTTCATGCCCATCGTCGATGACGGCCTGTAAAGGAATCGCGAGAACATCTCGCTTCGGCCCGCCGTAGATTTCGACATCCATAAACATATTGGGCTTCAATCGTTGTCCGCTGTTGATGACCGGTAGACGGACTTTCAAGGCTTGAGAGTTCACGTCGGTGACCGGATATATATAATCAATCACGCTTTCCCAACGTCGCCCCGGAAACGCCTTGGTCGTCAAGTTTGCGGTCAGGCCGTTTTTAATCCAGTCCTGTTGCAACGGTAATACCTCCGCTTCGACCCAGACTGTCGACAAATCCGCCAGACTCATCAATCGGGTCTT
>JAWVWZ010000318.1:0-2069 GCA_033723505.1 Hydrogenovibrio sp. | reverse complement strand
TCCGCCTTTTCAATTACTTCACCGTCCTTATCGCCGGTATCGGTCGCAGCGCCAAGGTGTAAAGTCGCCTGATAACGCTTGTCGGAGTCCAACAGCAGGCCGGATACCTTGGTCGCCTCGCCCAGGCAAATTGGAAGCAACCCGGTTGCAAATGGATCTAAAGCGCCGGTATGCCCTGCCTTTTTGGCGTTATAAACTCGTCTGACCTTTTGTAAAAGGTCATTGGAAGTGATGCCTTCGGGTTTGTTCAGCAGTACGATGCCATTGACAATTTGCCACTGTCTTTTTGCCATAATGTCTCCGAAAGACCGTTAATCTTTCTTATGCAGTGCCTTGAAAATCAACTCCTCGATATGGCTCGCGTTTTCGGCGACCGTATCATAGAAGAATCGGATTTCCGGGGTGATTCTCAGCTTCATGCGTTTACCGATTTCCGTTCGGAAAAAGCCTTTGGCTTTCTCCAAGGCTTTAATCGCATCCTGTGCCGGCTGATCGGCTTCGTTCTGCCCGATAATGGTGAAATAGACAGTGACCACGCTTAAATCTTTGGAAATCTTGCACTCGGTAATATTGACCTTTTCCAATCTCGGGTCTTTGGTTTCACGATGCAGGATCTCCGACAATGTTTTGCGAACTTCAAGGGCCACGCGTTTGGTGCGGCTGACTTCTTGATTCATTTTCATAACCTCTGTAAACAACAATGCCCCTTTAAGAGTCGCTTGAATCGATGATCAAGCCGTCCTAAAGAGGCGTTGTCTGAAATAGACCTTAAGGGGCCTGTATTAGTCGATGGTACGTTTTACCTGAATGCGCTCATAAACCTCGATCTGGTCTCCGACTTTAACATCGTTATAGTCTTTGACCCCGATTCCGCACTCCATTCCCTGGCGCACTTCGTTCACATCATCTTTAAAGCGACGAAGCGATTCCAGCGCTCCTTGGTAGATAACGACGTTATCGCGCAGAACACGGATTGGATTATTACGTTTCACAACCCCTTCAGTCACCATACAACCTGCGATGGCGCCGATCTTCGGTGCCTTGAAGACATCACGCACATCGGCGATCCCGATGATTTCCTCTCGGAAGTCCGGTGCCAGTTTCCCTTCAATCGCACGTTTGACTTCATCGACGATCTCATAGATAACGCTGTAGTACTTCAGGAAAACCCCTTCGTTATCGATGATACGCTTCGCTTTTGCATCGGCACGAACGTTAAAACCGAAAATCAAGGCATCCGACGCCAATGCCAGGTTGGCATCGGTTTCAGTGATTCCCCCCACTCCGGAGGAGACGATCGCGACCTTGACTTCGTCATTGGAAAGTTTCAGCAACGCATCCACAATCGCTTCGATAGACCCTTGTACATCGGCCTTCAGGATAATGTTAACATTCTGAACTTCGCCTTCAGCCATCTTGTTGAACATATTGTCCAGCTTGGCTTTTTGCTGACGGGCGATTTTCTTCTCTTTATATTTAGCATGTCTGAACATTGCCACTTCACGTGCTTTACGTTCGTTTTCGACCGTAATC
This sequence comes from Hydrogenovibrio sp., assembly GCA_033723505.1. Classification (GTDB taxonomy): domain Bacteria; phylum Pseudomonadota; class Gammaproteobacteria; order Thiomicrospirales; family Thiomicrospiraceae; genus Hydrogenovibrio. The sequence goes on along the minus strand of JAWVWZ010000318.1, from coordinate 536 downwards.
ATGTCGTCCCCGGCAACCGGAACACCGGATAACCCAAGCAACTCGACAGGCATGGAAGGTCCGGCACTCGGCACTTGCTCTCCCAGTTCGTTGACCAGAGCTCTGACACGACCATACTCCATTCCGCAAAGCGCAATATCGCCTTTTTTCAACGTCCCGGCTTGCACCAGTACGGTTGCCACCGGACCACGTCCTTTATCCAGACGGGATTCGACGACGACACCTTTGGCAGGTCCTTCAACCGGTGCTTCCAGCTCAAGAATGTCAGAAATCAACAGGATACCGTCAAGCAGGTCGTCGACCCCTTCACCGGTTTTCGCTGAAACACGGATGAACTGAACATCCCCACCCCATTCTTCTGGAACAACTTCTTCGTTGACCAGCTCTTGCATGACGCGGTCAGGGTTCGCCCCTTCCTTATCGATCTTGTTGATGGCAACAATCATGCTCAAATTCGCCGCTTTCGCATGCTGAATGGCTTCTTTGGTCTGAGGCATCACACCATCGTCGGCCGCCACAACGATGACAACAACGTC
>JAWVWZ010000317.1:0-2080 GCA_033723505.1 Hydrogenovibrio sp. | reverse complement strand
GAAATCAGCGCCAGAAATTTCGGGCGGGGCCAGAAGGTCGCGCCGGTGGCTTCTGTATTAAACCGCTTCCACAGCATGAAGGTGGTATAAAAATATAGCAGACTGGAAATGAGAGCTATAACAGCGGTTGTTGACATGCATGAATCCTTTCGGTTTTCCTTGAGTTTTCTAGGTTTATTCTAACGCTTACTTAGATATTTAGGTTACAAACTCGTATAATAGCGAAAATTAAAATCAATTGACAAAAAATTGAGTCCTGCGGATGGTTTTTGTCATGAGTTCAGTTATTGGAAGTAAAGCATGTTTGATAATTTATCCGATCGATTAGCCAAGACGTTAAAAAACATCACCGGTCAAGGGCGTCTGACCGAAGCGAACATCAAGGACGCGATCCGGGATGTTCGACGCGCGTTGCTGGAAGCCGACGTCGCCCTGCCGGTGGTCAAATCCTTTATCGAAAAAGTTCAGGAAAAGGCAATCGGGCTGGAAGTCTCGACCAGTCTGAATCCCGGTCAGGCATTTATCAAGGTCGTTCGCGATCAGTTGACCGAAGTCATGGGGAAAGAAGCCGAACCCCTGAATTTCAATGTCGAGCCGCCGGCGATTATCATGATGGCCGGTCTGCAAGGGGCGGGGAAAACCACCTCGGTCGCCAAACTGGCAAAATGGCTGAAAGAGCGCGAAAAGAAAAAGGTCATGGTGGTGTCCGCCGACGTCTATCGTCCGGCAGCGATCAAACAGTTGGAAACCGTTGCCGAGCAGGTCGGCGCGATTTTCTATCCGTCCTCGGCGGATCAGGACCCGGTCGATATCGCCAAGAATGCCCATGCGGAAGCCCGTAAGCAGTTCGTCGATGTTTTGATCGTCGATACCGCCGGTCGTCTGCATATCGACGACGAAATGATGGGCGAAATCAAACATCTACACCAGGCGATCAAGCCGATCGAAACTCTGTTTGTCGTCGATTCGATGACGGGGCAGGATGCGGCCAATACCGCCAAAGCCTTCGACGATGCTTTGCCGCTAACCGGGGTGATCCTGACCAAAACCGACGGGGATGCCCGCGGTGGGGCGGCGCTGTCGATCCGTGAGATTACCGGCAAGCCGATCAAATTCATCGGGATGGGTGAAAAAACCGATGCCTTGGAACCTTTCCATCCGGATCGTATGGCCGGACGTATTCTCGGAATGGGGGATGTCCTCAGCCTGATCGAGGAAGCGGAAGCCAAGATCGACCAGAAAAAAGCGGAGAAGTTCGCCAAGAAAATCCAAAAGAGCGGTCAATTCGACCTGGAAGATTTTCTGGAGCAGTTACAACAAATCAATAACATGGGCGGTGTCGGCGGCCTGATGGGCAAGATGCCGGGCATGGGCCAACTGAAAGGCCAAATCAATAACGAAGCCATGGAAAAGGAATTCAAGCGTCTGGAAGCGATCATCTATTCGATGACGCCGCAGGAAAGAGCGCATCCGGCAATCATCAAAGGTTCGCGCAAGAAACGTATCGCAGCCGGTTCGGGGACGAGCGCGCAAGACATCAATAAATTGATGAAGCAGTTCACTCAGATGCAGAAGATGATGAAAAAAGTTTCCAAAGGCGGCATGAAAAACATGATGCGCGGGATGGCAGGCAAACTGCCACCGGGAATGGGCGGTATGTTGCCACCCGGCGGCGGCATGCGTTAATCAAAGCGACTGTCTGACATAAAAAAGCCCGAGCATTTGCTCGGGCTTTTTTGTTGGTTAAGTACGTCTTACGGTAGTGCGGCACGAAGTGCGATAGCTAAACTAATGCCAATGGCTATCAGCATGAGTGCGCCGGCTGATGCAATCAAGTCTTCCATTGTATATCTCCAGTTTATTAACAGAGCCTGAGCTAAGTGTTCAGGGGTTAAAAAACAGCATTCCCTCTAGCATGTTCAAGACTGGGGGGAGAAACTGATGGAAATGCGGTTATTGCTAACCACAATGCTACTGATACTTCCTTAACTTACAGATTGATATTTGACGCGAATGGTCAACGCCACCAACTCTATGATAAGCAAAAGTACTTGAAGTTGCGAGCTTTTTTGGCTTGAGG
>JAWVWZ010000316.1:0-2088 GCA_033723505.1 Hydrogenovibrio sp. | reverse complement strand
TACGGCAGTTTCTCCAGCGGCCCCCTTGTCGAGTGCCCACATCATAAAACCGACAAACCCCGCAGTTTGTAAAATGCCCAAAGGCACAATGAAACTCAAAGGCGGCGGCGCCATGGGTTTGCGCATCAGGGGCAAGAGTAGAATAAGAAAGACGGCAGGCACAATGGTTCGAATCGCGCCGAACCATAGCGCGGCGATATCCGGTAGACCACCTTTCATCACGACCCAGTTATAGCCCCAGAGCATGCCGAGCACAATCAACGCGGCCAGCGGACGAAAAGCGATATGCGTTTTTGACATAGATAAAACCCTACGTTGGATTAATCGAGCGGCTAAAACCGCGAAAAAATGACCTGCCTACCCGCCCCGAACAAGTAAACCATTAAAAATAGTGTAGCATACGTTACAGTTTTACCAAATGCCCAATATCAGAAAACACTGAAATCGTTTTTATCCTAAAAAGAAAACCTAGTCGACTGGGGAATAGATTGACACTGACAAATGTAGGGTTATGATAAGACCCTATCACCCAATACGCCGGTGAATCATTAACGCAATATGGAGGCAGAGTTATGTCTGGAAGTCCTTTTGCAACTGGCCACTGCTTATGTGGCAAAGTCCGTTATACCATCAGCGCTCCACCCGTGCGCACCAGTCAATGTCATTGCGAAGATTGTCGCCGATTAAGCGGCACCGGTCATGCCTCGAATGCGTTTTTCAAAAAATCGGCAGTCAATATCAGTGGGGAAACCCATCATTATGATTCTATCGCCGACACCGGCGCGACGATTACCCGCCACTTCTGCCCCCATTGCGGCAGTCGCCTGTTCGGCACCAGCAGTGTGAAAACCGATATCATCAGTGTGACTGCAGGCACCATGGATGACAGCTCGTGGTTTCAACCGGATGCGATTGTTTACAATAAAAGCAAACCCGTTTGGGACCAAATGGACGAAACCGTGCCGACATTCGAAGAAATGCCGCCGATAAAATAACGTTCTCCTACTGAGTCGGGCGAAAACAAGAGTCATCTTTTCGACAAGGTTGGCGGCCATCGGGTTGCTAAAATGGCGACAACCAACCTGTTGATTGAACAAGGATGTTTTCATGAATTCTCAGCCCACACACTCTCTGTCGCCCTCGCATCAAAACGCTGCAAAAGACGCTTTGAACAAGGTTCCTGAAATCACTCTGGTCTTCTGGATCATTAAGATCTTCGCCACCACTTTGGGAGAAACCGGCGGCGATGCGCTGTCAATGTCGATGAATCTGGGATATCTGCTCAGCACCGTTATCTTCGCCGCAATTTTTATCGTGGCGGTCATCGCACAGATTAAAGCGAAAGGCTTTCACCCGTTTTTGTATTGGACGACGATTGTCGCCACCACCACCGTTGGCACCACTCTGGCGGATTTTGCCGACCGTTCTTTAGGCATCGGTTATGCCGGAGGGGCTTCACTGCTGTTTATTTTATTGCTGGCCTCTCTGGCGATCTGGTATCGGACACTGGGGTCGGTCTCGGTCCACCATATCCAAAGTCCGAAATCGGAAGCCTTTTATTGGCTGACGATCATGTTTTCGCAAACGCTGGGCACCGCCTTGGGAGATTGGACGGCCGATACTGCCGGACTGGGATATACCGGAGCCGCACTGGTCTTCAGCGTATTCTTGGCGTTACTGGTGTCCGCCTATGTTTGGACGAATGTTTCCAGAGTCTTCTTGTTCTGGGCGGCCTTTATTCTGACGCGTCCTCTGGGCGCGGTCGTCGGCGATTTTCTTGACAAACCGGTCAGTGCCGGCGGGCTGGAACTGAGTCGTTTTTCAGCCTCGGCCACTTTGATTTTACTGATGGTCGCCTTTATCCTGATTTTCCCGCAACGCGCTACAAAAGATGGCGGACATTAAGCGGTTCTGAACCGGGAAATGGCGGACACCAACAGTAACAGAATGGCACCGAGAATCAAACCGACGGTGATATGAAACAGGATCGGCAAGACCCAACCCAATAAACCGCTGATGTCGGCGGTCAGGCTTTGCAATAGATGATGCAACCAAGGCACGCCATGCACCAGAATGCCGCCACCGACC
>JAWVWZ010000315.1:0-2114 GCA_033723505.1 Hydrogenovibrio sp. | reverse complement strand
GTGAGAATACTCCCGGACACAGGTGGTCACGCAATTCGAGTGTTCTTGATGAAACTCCAACAGGGAACGGAAATCCACCTTGGTCAACAAATCGCCATTCATCACGATCAACGGATCACTCTGACCTTTCACATCGGTCGGTAACAGACTCAATGCGCCCGCCGTGCCCATGGGTTTGGTCTCTTCGATATAAGTGATATGAATCCCCCAGCGACTACCGTCACCGAAATACTGACGAATCTTCTCACCGAGATAATTGATACAGAAATAGAATTCGGTAAACCCTTGATCGGCAATATGTTTGACGATGGTTTCCAGGATCGGCTGATTGCCCACTGGCAACATCGGCTTGGGAATCGTCTCCGTCAACGGACGCAACCGCATCCCCAAACCGCCGAGCATCAACACCACCGGATTGTTTCGGCGTGGTGTGGATTGTGTTTTATGATAATAAAGCGCGACGATTTGGTTATCGTCATTCAAGATCGGCAAATGTCTCAGGGACCGGCGTTTGATATGCTGACGCCAAACCATTTCCGTTTCCGATTCCAGCCCAACGGTTGGATTCTGATTGGTCACCGTTGCAATCAGACTGTCCAGCGTTTCTCCTCGCAGCAACCCGCGTCGAATATCTCCATCCGTCACCGTACCGATGAGATGCCGCTGATCATCGACCACCAAAACAATCTGCATCGCTTGCTGATCAAGTACCGTCAGAGCCTCACGGACGGTCGCGTTCTGGTCAATCGCAATCGTTTGCCAATCAAATAAATCCATTTAATCCCGCCCTCTTACTTAAGCTGCATCTGGCGCATTTTCAATAAGGCCTCAACCTGAAAAACATCCGACAGGTCATCAATGTCCACACCGGAAATCGGATCCATCACAAACAGTTCCGATTCTCCTTCGGCGGTAAACTCGCCTTTTTCCCGCAACCACTGAGGCGTGACGATATAAATCGCACCATTGATGACATAATAGTCGTTGGTGTAATCCTGACGACGGGAAACGAATTCTTCCGGCTGGGCCAGATACTGCCAGTCATGGCCGTTTTTCTGCACACACTTGAACGGGTGCTCTTTCATCGGCTGCACACTGACTAAAGACTGCTTATCACTGGCCAGAAACTGCTCGATGGCACTGTCCATTTCCTGTGCCGTTCGCAGCGGAGAGGTCGGCTGCAGTAATACGATCGCATCCGGTAGAGCTGCCTTTGCTTCCAGCCAGTCCAATGCATGCAATACCGCTTCCGCCGTAGTGGTATGATCTTCGGCCAAGGACGCCGGACGGACATAATCGACAGACACGCCCAGGCTTTCCGCATAACGATTGATTTCGGCATCCTCGCTGGACATCATCAGCTGGGTGATATGCTGGCTTTTCTGCGCTTCGTCAATCGTATATTGCAATAACGGCTTGTCTAGAATCGGATAAAGATTTTTCCCGACCAACCCTTTGGAGCCGCCTCTTGCTGGAATCAAGGCCAAGATATTCGCCTGTTGTGTCATCCGTTTATTTCCTTTGTGTATCCAATCGTTCGATGTGCGGATGCCATCGACTCTCGTTGTTTTTTACCCTGTGTGCTTTGCGCAGTAATCCGACCAGATCTTGCCGACCAGAATCTTTATCGATTCGGCTGCACTGGGCAGATGCGCTTTCGCTTGTTGCCATAAACGCTTTTGAACCGTTTGCAGCAATCCTTGTTCCAAAACCGTCAGCATCACCTCTTCTTTATCGACCGATAACAGTAAATCTTCACTGATCAACGGCATTTCTTTCAAATGGCTGTAGTCTTGCCACCAGGCAATCAATTCCGGTTCGAACCAAAGATACACACTGCTGTTGAATGGTTGGGGCGCCATTTCATTAAGGTACAGATTATCAAACCCGCAGGTCGAAAAGGCACTCAACACCAGATCGCAGACCACCAGACTGTCTTTAATGTCGACAAATTCATCGACAAATACGCGATCCCCCAGTGCTTGCCGAAACTCCGACAGGGTTTTCTCCCGCAGTTCATCCGTTTCTTTCGGATGCGGGCGGTACATCAACCGAAACGGTCTTTGCCATTTCGATAACTGCCGAGCCAGGGCTTCGATGGTTTCGAAATACCC
>JAWVWZ010000314.1:0-2120 GCA_033723505.1 Hydrogenovibrio sp. | reverse complement strand
GATCGACGCTTGCAAGCCGTCAATGAACAAGGCAGCGGATTTGTCTATTATGTTTCCTTGAAAGGGGTTACCGGGTCGAAAGCATTAGATGTGGCCGATGTGACTTATCATGTCAATCACTTGAAGACCCACCTGAGCCTGCCAGTGGGCATCGGTTTCGGTATCAGTAATGGCGAGGCGGCGTATCAGATGGCAAAAGTCGGCGATGCCATCATTGTCGGATCTGCTCTGGTCAATCTGATCGAACAGAATATGGGCGCCGGTAAAGCGGCAGTGGTTTCGGCGATTTCCGAAAAAATGGCGGAGTTCAGACAGGCAATCGATCGAGCAGATTCTGAATAATCCTTAACAAATCATTTTGAGTTCTTTGTATAATGCTCAAAATTTACGCAAAGGCCACCCGGTTGAAGATGCTTCCCGAAGATGGCCTCAGGAAAGCTGGAGAAAAAAATGAGTTGGTTTGAAAAGATTCTACCGAGTATCAAACAGGTAACGGATCGCAAGAAAAATGTGCCGGAAGGGCTTTGGACAAAATGTCCGAAGTGTGAAAGCACCTTGTACCGTGCCGAAGTCAAACGCAATCAGGAAGTTTGCCCAAAATGTGATCATCACATGCGCCTGGGGGGAAGAGAGCGTTTGGAGACTTTCTTCGACGAGGGAACCGGTGTTGAAATTTCCGCCAATATTTCTCCGGTCGATGCCTTGAAATTCAAAGACTTGAAAACCTATAAAGCACGACTGGCACAAGCCCAGAAAACCACTGGAGAAAAAGATACCTTTATCACCATGACCGGCAAAATCGACGGGTTGGATGTGGTGGCCGGTGCCTTTGATTTCCGTTTTATGGGCGGGTCGATGGGTTCGGTCATGGGCGAAAAATTCGTGAGAGCCGTCGATTTTGCGATTGAAAACCATTTACCGTTGATCGTGTTTGCCGCTTCCGGTGGCGCGCGGATGCAGGAAGCGTTGTTTTCTTTGATGCAGATGGCGAAAACCAGTGCGGCACTCGGTAAATTGAGAGCCAAAGGGTTGCCGTTTATCTCGGTTTTGACCGACCCAACAATGGGTGGGGTTTCCGCCAGTTTTGCCATGCTGGGGGATTTAAATGTTGCCGAACCAAAAGCACTGATCGGTTTTGCCGGACCTCGCGTGATCGAACAAACTGTGAGAGAAAAGCTGCCGGAAGGCTTCCAGAGATCCGAGTTCTTATTGGAGCACGGAGCGATCGATCGCATCATTCATCGCCATAATTTGAATAAAGAATTGGCCGATATCTGTAAGATGCTATTGAAAAAGACTGCTTAAGTTTTAATGTTCAAGATTTGGAAAGCATTGGCGTGAAGCCAGACCGAAATTCTTCCCTCCAGACATGGATTGATTGGCTGCTTTCGCTGCATGCGGAGGAGATTGATTTAGGGTTGGCGCGTATTCGCGAGGTGGCTGGGAAATTGGATCTGTTGACGCCTCAGCCCTTGGTTATCTCGGTAGCGGGTACCAACGGAAAAGGGTCAAGCGTGGCCATGCTTTCTGCAATTTATCAGGCCAGCGGTTATCAGGTTGGCGTCTATACTTCCCCACACCTTTTGCGATTCAACGAACGCATTCAAATCAATGGAAAAATGGCTGACGATCAGGCAATCGTCGAGGCATTCGACACCATTGAGTCCGTCAGAGGACAAACCAAGCTGACCTATTTTGAGTTTTCGACCTTGGCGGCCCTGATGATTTTCAAACGCCAACCGTTGGACGTAATGATTCTTGAAGTTGGCCTTGGCGGTCGCTTGGATGCGGTCAATATTCTGGATGCCGATGCCAGTTTGATTACCGCGATAGACATCGACCACAGTGATTGGCTGGGAGACGATCGATCTGTCATTGCTCTGGAAAAAGCCGGTATCACCCGCCCGCATAAAATCGCAATCTGTTCGGATAATGACATTCCCGATTCCTTGATGCAATATGCCCTTGAACACCAAATCAACCTGAAATGTCTGGGAACGGACTTTTCTTATCTTCCAACGACCCCCGCCTGGCAGTTTTTGGCACAGGACACCACTTTTTCGAATCTGACGACCCTGCCTTATCCAAGCTTGAAAGGCGACTTTCAATTGCAGAATGCT
>JAWVWZ010000313.1:0-2121 GCA_033723505.1 Hydrogenovibrio sp. | reverse complement strand
GTGTTCAGTGTCTCGGTATTTCGATATTATTTGCACCATAAGCTGGTGGTCATCAAAGACATTCATGAGCTTTATAACTTGGCTCAGATTCGTAAGGATTTTATTGCGAACGCCTCTCATGAGCTGAGAACGCCTTTGACTGTATTTAACGGGTATATCGAAATGATGATCGACATGCAGGAGGCGGATTCTCCCTGGGAGAAACCCTTGGCGCAAATGCATCAGCAGTCACAGCGGATGCAGTCGATTATCAATGACCTGCTGACCTTGTCGGCGATGGAATCCGAAACCCTGATCGAAGAGAAGCAACCGGTCAATGTCCCCGAGATTTTGGCCAACCTGCAAAAGGATGCCGAATTGATGAGTCACGAAAAACATCAGTTTGTTTTTGAAATTGACCCGTCATTGAAGATTGTCGGCTATTTAACGCCTTTGACCAGTGTGTTCACCAACCTGATTTCCAATGCTGTGCGTTATACCCCTGACCAGGGCAAAATCACCGTGCGCTGGTATCATCGCGGCAAGTTCATTTATTTTGAGGTCGAAGATACCGGTATCGGGATTGCTCGAGAGCACCTCTCTCGTATTACCGAACGGTTTTATCGGGTCGATGCGGCTCGATCAAGAGAAACCGGGGGGACCGGGTTAGGCTTGGCAATTGTTAAGCATATTCTGGAACGCCACCAGGCTCAGTTGGTGATTGAAAGTCAACTGGGTCGGGGATCGCATTTTATTTGCAAATTCCCTGCTGACTTGATGGTGCTAGAGGGGCAAACGCCGAAGAAGGCGCTTGCCGGTGCGAAAGCAAAGGGAAGTGAGTCGCGTTAAGGGGTCATCATGCCTTTGATGCTATAGAAGATCAACGCTGCCAATAATCCCGATGCCGGTACGGTGATGATCCAAGCGGCGACGATTTTCAGGAAAGCCGAACGTTTGACCAGTTCCTTTTGATAAACCTTATTCAGCGACTTCCGATCTTTTTTCCTCAGTGATACTTCGGCTTGTTTTGCCTTTAATTCCGCGAGCATGATTTTCTTTTGTGTCAGAGTTGCGCTGGTGAAACGCTTAATGAACTGCTCGACTTCGGCCTGTTCTTCTCCTTCGTAATGATCGCGAATCTGCTGGATGGTTTTGGCGTGATTGCGTTTGAGGTATTCGCGCAGAAAGCCGACGCCGAAAATGCCGCCGACGGCAATATGTGTGGAGCTGACAGGTAGGCCGAGTTGCGAGGCGATGATAACGGTAATGGCAGCCGCCATGGCGATGGAGAAGGCGCGCATTTGATCCAGTTCGGTGATTTCCTGGCCGACGGTCCGTATCAGTTTTGGTCCGAACAACAGTAATCCCAAACTGATCCCCAAAGCACCGATCAGCATGACCCAAAGAGGGATTTCAGCCTTGGTAGCAATTCCATGATGCTGTACCGCATCGTTGATGGCCGCTAGAGGGCCGACGGCATTGGCCACGTCATTGGCTCCATGAGCGAAACTCAATAAGGCGGCGGCGAATATCAAGGGGATGGTGAAAAGTTGATTGACGCTGTTTTTGCTATTGGTGAGTTTGTCGGCCTGCCGAGCCATCAAGGGTTTGACGAAAAAGTAAACGGTCAGGCCGATCATCAGGCCGACGAGGGAGGCGGTAAAGAAGTCGGCGCCCCAGATTTTCTTTAAGCCTTTGAGGACCAGATAGGTGGTGAATGCCCATGCCATGATCGAGACCAGTATCGGAATCATTTTTTTCGCTGCCAGCACCATATCTTCCTGATAGGTGATACCGCGTTTGATCCATATCAGAAAGCCGGCAGCAATCAGTCCGCCGATGACCGGTGAAATGACCCAACTGGCAGCAATCGCGCCCATTTTATCCCAATTGGCGATATCCCATCCCGCTGCAGCGATGCCGGCGCCCAAAACACCCCCTACGATCGAATGGGTGGTTGAAACCGGGGCGCCGACGGCAGTGGCAATGTTTAACCAGACCGCGCCGGATAGCAGGGCGGCGATCATCAACCAAACAAAGGTTTCGCTATTGTCGATCAGGCCGGGGTCGATAATGCCTTTTTTGATGGTGCTGACGACATCGCCACCGGCGATTAAGGCACCGGCCGACTCAAAAATCGCG
>JAWVWZ010000312.1:0-2136 GCA_033723505.1 Hydrogenovibrio sp. | reverse complement strand
GGCGCAACAGATTTCGGAAAGTGTCCAGCAACAGGCGGAAACCTATATGCAGAAGCTGCTTGATGAGCTCGATCATGTCGGGGTCTTGACTCTGGAGCTGTTTGAAACGCTGGATGGCCTGGTCGCCAACGAAATGGCACCGAGAGTTCACAACTCCGGTCACTGGACCATCGAGGGCGCACACACCAGTCAATTCGAAAACCATGTAAGAGCGATTACCGGTTTGCCATTGGGAGACACTTCGCCGCGTCAGCCGATTGCGGCGATGGTGAATATCATTGGGGAAACCGGGCCGGTTGAACAGGTGTTGAAAATGCCGAACGCTTATTTACACCTGTACGACAAAGCTGAAAGAGCGGGACGTAAGTTGGGGCATATCAATATTCTTTCGGAAACGCAGCAAGCGCTATTCGAGGATTTGAAAACACTTCAGGCATTTATGCCGAAATAAACCTCAACCGAAATCGCTTACTCGTAATCCAATCCTGCGATCAGGTCGGAAGGGGTCAATGAAGCCGGTGCTTTGTCGATGATATATGCATCGGCAATGGCCGCATGTCGGTAAACTCCGAGACAGGCCGCATCAAACAGTGGCATGCCTTGCCCAAGATAACTGGCAATGATACCGGTCAGCACATCTCCCATACCTCCGACTGCCATGCCGGCATTTCCCAAAGGGCAAATTTCCATACGGTGTCCATCATGGATCAAAGTCCCATTTCCTTTCAGAACCACCACGCCGCCAAAACGTTGTTGCAAGGCTTCGATAGCTTTGAAACGATCTTGTTGTATGGCATCGGTTGTGGTGCCGAGTAAGGCGGCGGCTTCTCCGGGATGAGGCGTCAATACCCAGTTTGGTTGAGGTGGGATGCGGGTCGGGTTTTGTGCTAACAGCTTAAGGCCGTCGGCATCGATCACCATTTTTCCCTGGGTTTCCAGTTGCCAGGTCATGGCTTGATTGAAAAGGGATTGTGCCCATTCGTCCTGCCCGAGTCCGGGGCCGATCGCCAGAGCTTGAGCACTGGCAAGAATGGGCTTGAAATCTTCTGACGGATGGCACATCAGTTCGGGCACTGCATGTGTCAGGCCGGAAAGATGCTCTGGCTGAGAGATGACTTTCAGCAGGCCTGCACCTGCTTTCAAACCGGCATGAGCCGCCAGTTGGATCGCTCCGGCCATACTGTGGTTGCCGCCGGCCAGGCACAGCGTGCCGCGCTTGCCCTTGTGATCCGTTTTGGCGTTGGCCGGGCGCTTGGCCTGCCAGTATGCCAGGGAATGACTGGTGGCCTTTGGCGGGAGGCGCTGATACAGGGTGTTTGTCAACTTCAGGTCGCACAGCACGACGTCTCCCAGATGGTCTGCGCCGTTGCCGGTCCATAAGCCGGTTTTCTGGCAGATAAAGGTGACGGTCATGTCGGCTTGGATCGCGGTCCCCAGAACGCTTCCGGTGGTCGCATCGATGCCGCTGGGGATGTCCAGCGACAAAACCGGGGTCGCCAAAGCGTTAAGGGATTGGATGATCGCCGCGAACTTTCCTGTCACTTCGCTGTTAAGGCCGGTGCCGAAAAGGGCGTCAACGACCACATCCGCCTGTTCGGCGTATTCGGCATTGAACGCACCACAATCAAGTTGAAGGTCGAGCAAAGCCTGGTAGCCATTTCGGGCATCCGCTTTGAGTTTCTCCGGCGAACCGATCAGGCTGACTTTGACGTCCAGGCCGTGAATCAAAGCATATTGCGCCAGCATCAAGCCATCTCCACCATTATTGCCGGTACCGCAAACGACATAGAGAGACTCGGTTTCCGGCCAGCGCTGCAAGAGTTGCTGGAAAGCCGAATAGGCGGCGCGTTTCATTAATAGCAACCCAGGGATGCCGAAATCGGTCATCGCGATTTGGTCGAGTCGCTGGCTTTGTTCGGCGCTATAGAGTTTCATCGGAATTCTCGATTATACGAACCAGATCAATAAGATAATACCAAAAACGATTCGATAAATCCCGAAGGCATTGAAAGTGAACTTTTGCAGGAATTGGATGAAGACCTTCATGGTCAGCAGTGCAATCAGGTAAGACATGGCAAATCCGACCAGCAACGGCATCCAGGAGGTGTCGGCGAACTCGGAATAGTTTTTAACCAG
>JAWVWZ010000311.1:0-2137 GCA_033723505.1 Hydrogenovibrio sp. | reverse complement strand
TGGATCCACCAGCCTGAAAATATTCGCCTCCTGTCCTTGTTTGAGGAGACTTTTAAAGCACTCCAGTAATCGTTGCATTTGCTGTCTGGCGATTACCGGCATATGAACACCTCCGGAAGCGATTTCGCGCATGAGAACAGCAGGCATTTGCCGGTGAGCACTGCTTTGTTGAGCGAAGGTGCTAATAAAGGTGCTCAATTGTTTTTCAATCCCTTCAGTATGTTCAACCGCTTCTATGACGGCGTCAGCGACAGTTTTGAACAAATTGTGCAGGCAGATGGCGTACAGGTTCTCTTTGTTGCCAAAATGATAGTAGATGCTGGCCTTATTGGCACCGGTCAACATCGCCAGTTCATCCATAATGGTGCCGTCATAGCCTTTTTCAGCAAACATTTGAGTCGCGGTTTCTTGAATGGTTTGAGCGGTTTTAGAGAGAGGTTTTTTGGAATCATTCATTGGTGATGACATTGCAAGTCCAGCGCTGTAATTAATTAACTAATTAGTTTAACTATTTGGTTAAAATTGTCAAGTCGTTTAAACCAGTCGTCGCATCGTCTATAATTTCACGATCTTTTCCAATCGCAAACTGCCGATCTAAGGCATAGACAAAAGGACACCTTTCCGAATGCAGACAGACAATCCTATATTAGAGATAGATGGACTCCCGAAATTCGATCAGTTTCATGTGGAACATATCCAACCGGCAATCGAGCAGGTGCTGGCGGAAAACCTGGCGGAAATCGAGCGCCTGGTTTCGAATACGCAAGCCCCAACCTGGGAAAACTTTGTCGAACCCATTGAAGCCTTGAGTAATCGACTGGAAAGAGTTTGGGGGCCAGTCAGTCATCTGGATTCGGTTAAAAACAGTGACGAGTGGCATCAGGCTTACAATGCGTGCCTGGAACCGATTACCGATTACCATGCCCGATTGGGACAACACCGGGGTCTGTTCAAAAAATTTGAAGCGCTGGCGGCTTCTACTGATTATGCATTCTATAGTCTCGCTCAGAAAAAGGTGATTGAGAATGCTTTAAGAGATTTTCGGCTTTCCGGAATCGACTTGGATGCTGATAAACAATCCGAATATAAAACGATCTCACAGAAGTTGTCGCAGTTGGGCAGTCAGTTCGGCAATAACGTTTTGAAGAGCACCCAGGCCTGGTCAAAGCATATTACCGATGAGTCGGAGCTGGCGGGATTACCGGAAACGGCAATGGGGTTGTTGAAGCAATATGCACAACAACGTGCGGAAAAGGAAGGTAAGCCTTACGACGGCTGGCTGGTGACCCTGGACTTTCCATCCTATTTGGCGGTGATGACGCATGCGGATAACCGTGATCTGAGAGAAACCGTGTATCGGGCTTTTGCGACACGCGCTTCCGAATTGGCGGAGGATCCGAGCTTTGATAACAGCGATAATATTCGCGAGATTCTCAAACTTCGACACCAAAAGGCACAATTGTTGGGCTTCGAGCATTACGGAGAATTGTCTTTGGCCACCAAAATGGCCGAATCGACCGAACAGGTGACCGGGTTTATCCGGGATCTGGCGAGCAAATCGAAACAGCAGGCGGAAATGGAATTGGCCAAACTCAAGGCCTTTGCCAAGACGCTTGACCCCAGCCTGGCAGATTTCCAACCCTGGGACGTCTCGTATTGTTCGGAAAAGTACAAGAACGCAACTTTGTCTTTATCGCAGGAAGCGCTTCGCCCTTATTTTCCTGTGACCAAGGTCTTGTCCGGCCTGTTTGAGATTACCGAAACGCTCTTCGGAGTTTCGGTTCGTGAAAGAACCGGCGTGCCAACCTGGCATCCGGAGGTCAGGTTTTTCGATTTGTTGGATGACAATCAACAGCCGGTGGCCTCCTTTTATCTGGATTTGTATGCCAGAGAAAACAAACGCGGCGGCGCCTGGATGGATTCGGCCATCAGTCGCTGGCAAACGTCAAACGGGCATCAGCAAACCCCGGTGGCTTATCTGGTCTGTAACTTCACTCCGCCGGTCGGGGAGAAACCGGCCTGTTTGACTCATGATGAAGTGACCACGCTGTTTCATGAGTTCGGACATGGGTTGCATCATATGTTGACCGAGATGAGTCATTTCGACGTTTCAGGTATCAACGGCGTCCCTTGGGAT
>JAWVWZ010000310.1:0-2155 GCA_033723505.1 Hydrogenovibrio sp. | reverse complement strand
CTGTACCGGCATGTCTATCCGGGGGAAACGCCGAACCTCATTCTTTTCGAACCAGTGCGCCATAATTTGTGCTTCGCTATTTTTATTGTTTTCTTCAATTCTACAAGCACATTTTAGCTTTGTCTAATCTATCTTATTATTTTTTTATGGCATGCAATAAGAAGCGCTTATAGCGCCTATTCCGGCATCTTTTCAGGTCACCGGCGACAGATAACGCTGACGTTTTTTCTCTTTGATACGATCGATTTCGACCAGAATCAGACTGTCGATACAGTTGTTGAAGTCGGGGTCGACACTGAAATCGATGAACTGGCATCCGCCCGGTTCACAGAGTTCGGCATATTGCTTGAACAGGGTCGGTACCTTGACGCCGTATTCGTCGAGAATGGCATTGAGTTTTTTGTAAGCGGTTTTGTAGTCCGCGGAGAACTCACTTTCGGCAATGGCTTCTACCGTTTTCGAAGGTTTAAAGGGACGCTTGCCTTCGGCATAGTTCTGCTCTGCCGCGAACTGTTTTTGATAGAAGGCGACGATGATTTCCTTGGCTTCCTGAGAATAGGCGTCGGACAAACTCACCGGGCCGAACATATATTTAATGTGAGGGTTGTGACGAATATAGGCGCCAATACCGTACCAAAGGTAATCCAGACTGCGCTTTCCCCAGTAACGGGGTTGTACGAAACTGCGCCCCATTTCCAAGGCCTGAGGCAGAATTTCATCCATGTCCGCTTTCAGGTTGAACAGGGTGTGGGTATAGAGTCCTTTTTTCCCTTTTTTATCCAGAATGGCGGCGACTTCACCGATGCGGTAGGCGCCGACGATTTCCAGGTCCTCTTCATCCCAAAGCACCAGATGGCGGTAATCGGCATCGTACTGATCCAAATCGAGTGCATTGCCGGTTCCTTCTTCTACCGTGCGGAAGGTCAATTCGCGCAATCGGCCGATTTCGCGCATCACCGGACAGTCGGCCTCATAATCGAACAAATAGATCATCTTGCCATCGGCGGTCTTGCCGAGCAGTTCGCCGTTTTTCAGTGCTTTTTTCAACGCTTTGCTGCTGACTGGATGAGCGATGGTCTGTTCAACTTCAAACGGCAGCTTCTGCTTGGCCTTTTTCGGTTGATCCAGACGATAGATGTGTTTTCTCAGTAACTGTGCAGTCTGTTTGATATTGAAACGACTGTTTTTGATCGATTTCCAGGGAATCATTGAGCCGACATGGAAGTGGATGGTCTGGTCGTTTTTATTGAACATCTCCTTGACCAGCATCAGCGTGCCCAGTGGTTTATAGATGGTCGAAAGCCCATAGAACAGAGCCGAGTTACGGGCATCGATATAAATCGGCAGAATCGGCGCCTGCGTTTTCTCGGCGAGCTTGAGAAACCCGGTTTTCCATTTACTGTCTCGAACTCCGTTGGGGCGGATACGGGAGACTTCTCCTGCCGGAAAGATGATTAGGGCTTCGTCATTTTCCAGGGATTTCAGCATCGCTTTGAAAGTCGCTTTATGGCTGGCCTTTTCCCCCATATTGTCCACTGTCAGGAATAACGATTGGAAAGGCTCGACTTCATTGAGAATCTGATTGGCGACAATGCGAACGTCCGGACGCACCGATCGGATCAGCTTCAGAAGCGCAAGGCCGTCAAGCGACCCGATCGGGTGGTTGGCGATAATGATAACCCGTCCTTCCGACGGAATATGGTTGAAAGAGCGATTATCGATCTGATAGCTGAAGTTGAAATGTGCCAGCGACTTATCGAGAAAGGCAAAGCCTTTTAGATGTTGATTTTCCAGTACGAACTGGTTGATTTCTTCTTGGTGGGTGATCTTTTTGAGGAAATTGATCAGCTGTTTGGCGCCAAGCTTCTTTTCGAAGTTCGGAGATTTTTCAAGAATGGTTTTTCGAATATCAATCATCTATTTTTTCATCGCTTTAGGGGTTTATGACCCTATTATTCTGCCGATGAAACTTGACAGCGAGATGACGGAAATGTGTGTTTTTTGTGAAGCTTTGGCCTGTCAGACGTGTGGCAGCGTCGTTCAGCGGCTCAGGCGGCAGGCGATCGCTCCCTGACCGGCTTCCTGATAAACCGCTTCCTGGCCATGCGACCAGAACATCACCCGAGCATTTTCAAATTTGCTGCCCGAGGCGGAG
>JAWVWZ010000309.1:0-2172 GCA_033723505.1 Hydrogenovibrio sp. | reverse complement strand
GTCTTCCGATTCGGAGGGGGTCGCCGACTCGGCCGCTTTCTGTTTGACCGCTTCCTTTTTCGCCCGAATGCGTTCTTCTCGTTCGCGTTTGATGCGTTCTTCCCGTGCCAGTTTCGCCTCATGGCGCTGCTTCGCCTGTTGCGCCAGTGCCTGTTCCTGTGCGTTTTTCTTGATTTCAGACTTGGCGAAACGGTAATACTGTACTAATGGAATATGGCTTGGACAGACAAAGCTACAACAGCCGCATTCGATACAATCGAACACATGGAGTTTTTCTACCTTGTCGAATTCGTGGCTGCGGGCATGCCAGTAGAGCTGCTGCGGTAAGAGGTGCACCGGACAGGCATCCATGCATTCACCACAACGGATACACGGCATAATGGCTTCGACCTGCTCTTTTGGATTGGCGAGAATACAGTTGGTGGTTTTAATGACCGGAACCTGGTTGCTGGCCATTTCGAACCCCATCATCGGGCCGCCTTGCACCAATGGGTAGTCAAGCGGTTTTTTCGGGTCGGCCAACTCCGCCAATTCCTGGAAAGCTGTTCCGATCAAAGCCTGAATATTGAAAGGGTGTTGCAGGCCGGTTCCGGAAACTGTGACTAGGCGGGAAACCAGAGGATTGCCGAAAGTCACTGCTTGATAGATGGCCGCAAAGGTGGCGACATTCATCATCAGGATGCCGATGTCTACCGCATGGGCGTGAGCCGGCACTTCAACGCCTGTGAGCTGTTGCGTCAGTTGCTTTTGCCCGCCCATCGGGTAGACGGTTGGCACCACTTGGATTTCCACCAGAGTGTTTTTCGCCGCTTTGCGCATTTTCTTGATGGCTTTCGGTTTGTTATCCTCGATGCCGCAGATAATACGTTCGCATCCGAGTGCTTCTCCGACAATCACCGCGCCTTTAACGACCTGATCGGCTTCAGTTTGCATCAGCAGATCGTCACAAGTGATGAAGGGCTCACATTCAGCGCCGTTCATCAGCAGGGTATGGATTTTGCCTTTTTCATTAGGAATCTTGGCAAAAGTGGGAAAGCCCGCGCCGCCCATGCCGACAATTCCTGCTCGATAAACGATATCTTTCAAGGTTTCCGGCGATTTGGGTGGGGTGCCATCAACCTGTAAGCTGTTTTCGATGGCTTCATCCTTGCCATCCGGTTCCAGAACGATACAAACCCCCGCCAAACCGGAAGGGTGGGGTAACACCCTCGGTTCGATCGCGACGATTGTACCGGACGTGGGGGCATGAATCGGGGCGCTTAGCCCTTTGGGTGCATCGGCAATCAATTGGTTTTTCAGAACTCGTTCACCGATCTTGACGATGGCTTCCGCTTCGACGCCCACATGTTGTTGCAAGGGTAAGACCAGTTGTGTCGGGATCAGCGTTTCGTGAATCGGATGCTGAGCCGACATACCTTTGTTGTAACTGGGAAAAACGCCACCTTTGAAGTTATACAGGCCGCGCTTGGCCATAGGATAGAGCTTGGCCAGAAGGGTCAATAGACGAACTTTCATGATTGCCCCCCTGTCGATGATTGAGGTGTCTGGTTCGGATCCAGCCATCCCCAGTTTTTCAAGGTGGTTTGTTCCGGCACCATATCGATACAGTCAACCGGGCAGACAGGGATGCATTTTTCGCAACCGGTACACTCAGATTCGATGACGGTGTGCATCAGTTTAGTGGCACCGACAATCGCATCAACCGGGCAGGCTTTGATACAGTGCACGCAGCCGATACAGATGTCTTCATCGATGACCGCGACGATCTTGCCTTCGAGAGTCTTTTCCGGCGCTTCCATTTCCTTGGGTTCACGATGGGTGATTTCGGCGATTTCAATCATGACCTCATGCCCGCCGGGCACGCAAAGATTAACCTCTGATTCACCGTTTGCCAAGGCCTCTGCATAAGGGCGGCATCCGGGGAAGCCACATTGACCGCACTGGGTTTGCGGCAGAATTTGATCGATTTGGTCGGCCACCGGGTTGCCTTCCACCTTGAACCGAATCGAGGCATAGCCAAGCAGCAGCCCAAACAGAATCGCAAGCCCGAGAAAAATGAGAATGGCGGATAACATCATGCTCATAAGCCTATTTGACCAGACCTCCGAATCCCATAAACGCCATTGACATCAAACCGGCGGTAATCAAGGCGATGGGGACGCCCTGGAAAGG
>JAWVWZ010000308.1:0-2193 GCA_033723505.1 Hydrogenovibrio sp. | reverse complement strand
TCTCGGGTCCAAAGAAACGCCTTCGATGATTTGGCGAGAATCCAGACCATGCGTAATGGCGAAGGTATCCAACTCGTTGAAATAAGCCACTCTCATCGCCAGATAAGTATTGGAAAACAGCTTAATGGCTTCCGCCTCGGTTGCGTTGGTGAACAACACGTCAATCCCATCTTTTTTCGCCCCTTCAACCAGCATATCCGCAAACTTACGCGCAGCCTCGCCCGTGTCTCCGACAATGATCCGTGACGGATACAAATTATCGTAGAGCGCCTTTCCCTCCCTTAAAAACTCTGGAGAAAAAATCAAATTATGCGTCAGGTATTTCTGCTTGATGCGTTCTGTGTAGCCGACGGGCACCGTAGACTTGATGATCATTACCGCATCGGGATTGATCGACATCACATCCTCGATGACGGCTTCCACAGAAGCGGTATTGAAGAAATTAGTTTCCGTGTCATAGTCGGTTGGCGTAGCGATGACGACATAATCGGCATGGGAATAAGCTTCCCGTTTATCCAGTGTCGCTTTGAAATTCAAAGATTCGTTTGCGAGAAACGATTCGATTTCCGCATCGACAATCGGCGAGCGGTTTTGATTGAGTAGCTGCACCTTGTCCGGCAGAACATCCAGAGCCACCACCTCATGATGCTGGGCCAATAACAAGGCATTAGACAATCCGACATACCCCGTTCCCGCTACCGCAATTTTCATCGTTTCCCCTCACCGGCATTCTGATTCAAGAAATACTAGTCAAGACAGATGAAAACAGGATGTTATTTAGATGAAAGAATTATTTCAACCGTATCTATGAACGCTGACGAATGGCCTCCATCGCCGACAAAATCTCTTCCGCTGACAACTCTTTCATACATTTCAACTCGTTGAAACAGGTATCACTGCCCTTGTAAAGATAACAGGGCGCACAAGGCAAACTGCTTTTGATGACAGCCTGATGACGAGGGTCCTGTACCGGAAAGCAGGAAACGGGAGGCATCACCCCGAAAATTCCGATGACATGAGGCTTATCTACCGCCAATGCCATATGGATAAAACCTGAGTCCGCACCGACCACCCATTCAAATTTTTCCAACATCGCGGCAGTCACCAGGAGGTTTTCTTCGATCACCGGAATATCGGTTAAATGCCACTCATCAAGAAGAGATTGTGCCTGCTGCGTTTCGTTCGGACCGACAAACATCACCGACTGAACACCTTTTTGCTGAAGTTGCGTTAAAAGGTCAATCCAGTTTTTACTGTCCCAACGTCGCATGTCGTCACGCGCAAAAGGATTAAACGCCATCAATTCTTTATGCGTATCGATCGAGTGCTTTTGAAAAACCGCCTCGGCCTCAACCCGCTCTTTTTCACTCAGCCAGTACTCTCTTTGAAACACGCCATCCGGAGAAAATCCAATCGCTCTAAGCATGTCGAACAGGTCTTCAGCTCGATAACGGCTATGCAATTCCTGATGCAGCCTGACAGTCAATAACGGACCTCTCCCATCCGAGTCGAAACCAATTCGATTCGGGATGCCGGCAAAGTAAGCCAATAACGCCGCTCTCAAGTTTCCCGTCAACAAGAAAATCAAATCATGCTGCTCTTCCCGCAATTGCTTAACCGCTGGCCAAAATGCCTTCTTGGAGAAGACTCGAACCTCATCGATATATGGACAGTTCTCCACCCACTGGCTGGCGTGCTCACTCACCAGATTCAGAATGTGAGCATTCGGAAAACATTGACGAACTTCTCGGAAAAACGCCGTGCCGATCGCCATATCCCCCAAGGGATCAATTCCTCGAATCACAATCTTTTTAATGCTGTTTACATCAAAATGCTTCTGAATTTTCAGTCGCTGTCTCGGTTCGAAAAAATCATCTGACGGCTTGATAAATGGTTGCGTTATCACGTTGGCATTCCTTCTTTCTCTTTTTCCGGCTGCGAAAACAATTGACTATCACTTTGTTGAAGTGCGAGGGGCATTCTAAATAAAAGCCAGACATGGACGACATACATCGCCAGAATCCCTAAAGTCCTTAAATTATGGTCCCAAGATAGCGTTTGGATAATGGTGCCTCTAAACAAATCCGAGGTTGATTGGGAAATCAGCATAAACATCAAAAACAAAAACCACATGGCTTTGGTTTTCTGCCCCCCTGTCAGGCAATTAAAAATCCACCACAGGCTAATCACATA
>JAWVWZ010000307.1:0-2194 GCA_033723505.1 Hydrogenovibrio sp. | reverse complement strand
GTACTCGAAAAAGCACGGGAAATCCCTCGGTTGCTGGCCGCTTTGCGGTAACCAGTCGCCATAAAGTCCGTAAATGGTTTTATCGATGTCGTCATGCGACCCAAAATGTCGAATTTTGGCGCAGCGCCCGGCGGGAATACGTTTATTAATGACGCCCTGAAGGTTCTCCGGAACTTCCGAAGCCACCTCGCCACAGATGTCGAAACGAAAAGCCGACGGCTCAGTGGTGTTCGGGTCATCATAAGCCAGCCCGAAAGTGCGTTTTTGCGTGACGGGAGATAGCTGGGAGTGTTGTCGCCATTCAATGAATTGACCGACCGACTCGTTCAGTTTGGCAGGGGCGCCACGATGTTCCAGCACCGCGATCAAGGTTTCCGGAAAGTCGATAATCTCTACTTGCATGGTTTGTTTTCCTCTTTGAATTTTAAATTGATACTGCTGGTGCCAAACTTCCCATAACGGCGCTTTGCGAAACGCGGTCGGCGTGATGCCGAACTGTTTTTTGAAAGCCCGACTGAAAGACTCATGACTCTCAAAATGTGCCTGTAAAGCGATGTCGATGATGCGTTTTTCCTGTTCGAACACCAACTGGTAAGAGGCGCGTTTAAGGCGCGTCAATTGGATGAATTTGAAAACGCTCAGGCCAACGTATTCACTGAATTGTCGATGAAAGTGATACTTTGAAAAGTGGGCGACGTCACTGAGTGTCTCCACTGTCAGATCTTCATCGAGGTGTCGGTAAATATAATCGCAGACACGATGCAGTTTCAGAGCATAGGCGTTCGGTTTCATAAGTTCCATTTCAGGTTGTTTGACACAAGGCTATTGTGAGGAAACGGTCCCGGTGTCGCTTGACAGAAATTGCTTTTAGGTATTTTTTTATCTTTAATCTTCAGTTTACAGCGTTTTCGGCGCTTTTCAGGAGATTTCTGCTTTGTGATCTGTCAAAGACGGGATAGAATATTTGCAAAATATAATAATGATCAGGAAGGATATCCATCAGCTTATGGAACAGCGTTTAAGAAAAGCACTACAAGCCATTAAAGGCGTCAAGATTCCCGATTTGCCGAAAGAAATCATCGAACTCGATGCCGAACTGTCCTGCAAATTTCCCAATAATCAAAAAGTCGCCGATATTATCGAAAGCAATACCAAGCTCTCCGGCGAAGTGATCCGCATCGTCAATTCACCGATTATGAAACTGAAAAGCCCGATCAAATCGATTCGTGAAGCGGTGGATGTGCTGGGGTATGATAATCTGAAAAACCTGGTGATTTCTGCGGCCATCAAAAATCTGTTCAATACGCCGCACGTTCAGGAAATCATTGAGCATGCTTCGGATGTCGCCTTCTGTTGTGCCGAGCTGTCGGAACACATTCATGACGTACCGCGTGACGAGGCATATCTCATCGGGTTGTTCCATAATGGCGGCAGTCTGATGTTGGCAACCAAAGACCCGGAAAACTATCCCAAGGTGTTTTCCCATATCAATACCCATCCGGTTTCCGGTATCAAAAAGGAGTTGGAGCTTTACGATACCTATCATATGGATGTGGGCATTTTATTAGGGCAAAAATGGAAGCTGCCGGTGGATATGTTGAACGTCATTCTGCAACATCACACCACTCAAGATAATCAGGAAAACGACAAGCTACGCGCGATGAATGCAATGATTAAAATTGCCAATGTCATCGTCAACGAAGTTTCTTATGGGTCTTATATGACGTCCGAAGCCAATCAGTATCTCGACGAAGCTCGCGAGGAGTTGATGGTCTCGAAAGAAGAAGTCAATAACATCCGTCGTTTACTGGTCGCTTTCGCTTAATCCCGATCGCTTCGAACGAAGGTTTTTAAACGCTCGACGGCCTCCAGCAATTTTTCCACCGGGGTCGTGTAAGCAAGTCGCACGAACCGGTCGGCTTGGTGCTGGCCAAAATCTTTTCCCGGAGTGAGCACCACCCCGGTTTGTTCGAGGCACTGCTGACAGAAACGTTCCGTGTTTTCTGTCAGGTCCGCGACATCCCAGTAGAGGTAGAAAGCTCCCTGTGGTTTTGAAGGGAGTCGAAAGCCGGCCCCGGTCATGGCGTCATATAATTTGTTCCGGCGTTCTTCGAGTATTTGTCTGCGAGTCTCCAGCTGAGCCAACGCATCGGGTTCCAAAACCCGAATGGCGCCATGCTGGGAAGGCGTTGGC
>JAWVWZ010000306.1:0-2197 GCA_033723505.1 Hydrogenovibrio sp. | reverse complement strand
CCGAAGCAGAACACGAATACGGGTTGTCATTGCTGGATAGGCCCCAACCCGGTCATTATGATGCGGTCATGCTCGCTGTTCCGCATCGCGAATATGCCGCCATGACGGCTGCTGAATTCAGGGCGTTACTCAAAGACAAGGGCGTGTTCTTTGACCTGAAGGGCATAATGCCATTGGGCACTGCTGATTTGCGATTGTGATTCAAATCCGCTCAAAAAAGCCAGTCTTCGGACTGGTTTTTTTATGTCTTTAATCTGAGTATTTCGTGTTATCCGGCTGCTTATGTGACGTTATTGTAAAGTTTCTGTTTTGCAAGATTTCATTTGCTCCTATAATATTCGCATCGGTGGTTAATAACCGATTACTTTCATTGAGTGAAAAGGGTTTTATATCCATGGCAAAGATCAACGATTATTATCAGAAAAAGCAGCTTATGGAAAAGCTCTCTGAAGAATTGCATCAACTTGAGCAGGACCAGGCGCTCAAGCATGAGCTGGAGTTTGAACAGAAAGTTCGTGACCTGATGAAAAAGTATGACAAGTCACCCAGGGACGTATTGCAGGTTCTTGGCGCGATTGATCCGGGCATCGCGAACGGTAAAGCAGACGCGGGCTCTGCCGGCCGGCCGAAGCGTCCGATGAAAACCTACAAGAATCCACACACGGGTGAAACGGTCCAGACCCGGGGTGGAAATCATAAAACGCTGAATGAGTGGCGTGACAAATACGGTAAAGAAGCCGTACAGAGCTGGCAGCAAAACTGATTGCCTTGTTGTGATGCCGGGGCATGCTGCCCCGGTGTTTATGTCTGTCTCCCGCCTTTTCGTTAAAACCGGTGTTCGCGGATAAGTCGCCTGTCAGGGCATGTCTTTCGCGTGGTTACATACGGCCCGTCAACGTCTATACTGTCCTCCCTCAGATTAATTCGCCGCGCAATCAAACAAACGGGCGATCCGTGGACTCTGGATGAGTCTGCGATATCCGGTCGGTCTTGAACCGACTCATGTTCAATCAGGGATGATGTCAATGGTCATGCGCAGGGAAATGCAGCAGTGCCTCGAGCGGGGCGTGCCTCGCCGTGAGATTTTTCGCCGGTTTCAGGGGCAGGGAATAAACGATATGCGGCTTGCAAAGCAGGTCGCCACGCTGGTCAGTCAACGCCGACGCGACGATTGCTTTCTGTTGAATTGGCTTTTGATCATTGCGGTTGTGTGCCTGGCGATTTTTATCATCGCCACGTTGGAAATCCGCGCTGTTGTCTATATGCCGGTGATGGCCAACGGCGCTGCGCTGGCTATTCTTCTCCTGTCGACCACGCACGTGGTTGGCTTTCTCCGGTTTCACTTTGACGCCTATGTTTCCTGTTCGATGGTCAGCGCGCTGTGCGTTGTTATTTTCGCAATGGCGCTCTGGCTGTGGCCAGTGATTGCGGCAGTCGGCCTTCTCGTCGCGGTGATTAATTTGCTGCTGGCGGTGCTGACGCGGCGTGAGCTGTTTCCGCTAATGGGCCTCCTGGATATTCGCAAGGCACCGAACGGCGCCTTTATGTTTGAATGATCCCTTCTTGGTCCCGGGGATTCGAACGCGTCTGGGGGCAGGCAATCGAGCGCCTGTTGGGTTAAAATCCGCGAAAGCCGATTTGCAAGGATGATCTATGCTCGCTGTGATTCTATCGGGTGGTTCCGGTACCCGTTTGTGGCCGCTCTCGAGGGAGGCCTACCCCAAGCAGTTTCTGCCGGTGGTGTCCGACGAATCGTTACTGGCGGACACCATCAATCGTGGGCTGGCACTGGACCCGGATGCGCGGGTGATGGCTATCACCAATGAGGAACATCGGTTTGTGGTGGCCGCGCATCTGCAGGCCCAGGCGCCGGATCGCACGGCGGGGATTATTCTGGAGCCGGTGGGGCGCAATACCGCGCCGGCCATCGCGCTGGCTGCGCTGGCCGCGGCCGAGACCAATCCTGAAGAATTGTTGCTGATCATGCCGTCGGATCACGTCCTGCGGAACTCAGATGCCTTCCGGGCTGCCGTTGTCAAAGGCGCCGAGGCGGCGAGCCGTGGCAAGTTGGTGACCTTCGGCATCGTGCCGGATTCGCCCCACACCGGTTACGGGTATATTCAGGCCGGACCGGCTGGCGATGGCTATGCCGAGGTGGCGGCGTTTGTGGAAAAACCGGACGAAGCCACGGCCGAGT
>JAWVWZ010000305.1:0-2199 GCA_033723505.1 Hydrogenovibrio sp. | reverse complement strand
TCCCGGTTTGTTCCTGAAACGTAAATTTGAATACCAATATCAAATGCAACAAAATAAGAAAACAAAAGAGCCCGAAAAAATATGGTAACGGAAACCCTTGGATTAACAAGACTTCGACATTTGATGACGCGCTTGGCTTGGTTGATTGTCATGCTTGGCCTGCTTGGTTCACAAAGTGCCTATGGCAAAACCCTCAGTGTCTCAACTGATCGGCAACAAGTCGAGATGGGCGATGTAATCAACCTAGTCATTCAAACGGATTTCCAGACTTTTGATCGCCCCGATTTCTCAGTTTTAAAAGACCAGTTTGATGTCCTCGGAACTCAACAGTCCAGCCAGGTTTCCCTTATCAACGGAAATTACCAAGCCTTTACACGATGGGACGTCAGCCTCAGTCCGAAACAGGCGGGGGAACTGATTATCCCCCCTCTCAGCGTTTCCGGCGTCAAAAGTCAGCCCTATAAGATCACCGTCACGCCAATGCAGCATAAGTCCGGGCAACGCGGGATCAGCTTTATCGAATCGAGTGTTAATATCAAAAACCCGTTTGTCCAGCAACAGGTAATCTATACACTGCGTTATTATCATTTGGGGCAATTGATCGACGGGAATACCCGCCCTCCGGTGTTCGGTAATGCCATCCACAAGCAATTGAAAAATCAGGTGAATTATCAAAAAAACATTGGCGGACAACTCTATGATGTTTATGAATGGAGTTGGGCTTTCTATCCTCAAAAAAGCGGGAAGATGACCATCCCGGCGGAAGAATTTGTCGGCAGACTACAGTACCAGAATCGGATTAAAATGATTCACGATCTGAGTCAGCCGATTACTCTTGACGTTCAGCCGATCTCGTCATCCTACCCCAAAAACCAAACCTGGCTACCTGCCAAGCAGCTTAAACTGACGGAAGATTGGCAACTACCGAATCAGATCCACGTCGGCGACTCCCTGACTCGAACCGTGACGATCTCGGCAGATGGACTCTTGTCTTCACAATTGCCGGACATCCAGTTTGAAGATCAATCGGATTTCCACCTCTATCCCGATCAAGCCAAACTGAAAGATCAAGCCGAAAACGATGGGGTTCATAGCCAGAAAATCTTGAAATTCGCTATCGTGCCGACTCAGGCCGGACAAATTACCTTGCCGGCCATCACGCTCCATTGGTGGGACACCGCGACCAACCGTGTGGCAAGTGCTTCTCTGCCACAAAGAACCTTGACGATCTTACCGTCGGTTAAACAACAGGCGGCTCTGACCCCTTTATCACCGACAACACCCAATGTTTCACATGAAACTTCGCAGACATCTTCGCTTTGGATCTGGCAAACGGCAACGGGTATGTTCGCGGCTTTATGGCTCACTACCCTGCTCATATTCCTTCGGTCACGTACAAAATTGAAAAACGGAAAATCTGCCCCCAACATAGTGGAAGAGACGACGCAGACAACCATTGCTTCAGACCTAGAACAATTATGCCGAGCGGAACAAATGCAGGACGCAAGACGCTTCTACCAAGCCCTGCTGTTATGGCAACAGTCCCACCCTGATATGCACAGTGCCAAACTCACCGATCAGTTGCTCTTGCTAAAGGCTCATCTATATAACGATCAGCCTTTGCCAGCGGATGTTCTGCTGTCGCTCTGTAACGAACTCAAGCGCTTGGAAAAACAAACGTCCCCTTCATCGGTAGAAAACGGACGCAAACTTGACCCGTTATATCCGGATTGATTATTGCGGGATCAGCGAAAAATGAAACCCGAGCAATATCACCGCCAAATGCAGCCAAGAAGTCACCACCACGCCCATAACGATTTGTTCTTTTCTTCTGAAACGCAAATAAACCGATGCCAGCAACCAGCCGGTCAAAAGCACCATCAATGAATAATCGTAATGGGTGTATACATTGGTATGCATCAACGTGAAAATCACCGTCGAAATCAGCACAATCATGGCAGGCTTGAAACGCCGCCATAACAGCTCGAATAAAGCGAACCGGAAAATCAGCTCTTCAAAAACCGAGGTGGCCATCATCAACAAAAAAATCGACAACCCCAAACCGGGTTGATACCATTCCAGCACAATCGAGATCAAGATCAACGCCACGAAATTCATAGCGATAAACCAGCAGTCGTTTGATCCTCGGCGCACGAATATCGCAGCCGCAATGGTCACAAACATGACCAACAACAGGTC
>JAWVWZ010000304.1:0-2203 GCA_033723505.1 Hydrogenovibrio sp. | reverse complement strand
TAATCGGCCAGCTTCTCCACATAAGGCACCGGCTCGGCAATATAGTAAGGAGAAGACACATCGGCAAGCAACTTGTATTGCCCGGCTTTCAAATGAAACATGCGCCCATGGCGAAGAAAAAACGGGTTGGGCGTTTTGCTGCCGATGCCCCCGGTTGCACTGGCAATCAATTTGTTTTTGGGGTCGTAAAGATAAAAGGCAAAATGGTCAATCACGGAGGTGTTCTTGAAGTCGATGACATAGAGACCATCCTGATCGATACTCACGTCTCCGGCATAAAGATAATGGCCGCCAACTAAAGAAATGCCTGCCGCTTTCTGCAGGTTGTTCAGTGACGTCGGTTGGTCAGGATTGAATGCCTGCCCCTGATCAAAGCTATACAACTGCCAATTGATCGGTTGCATCTGAGCATCAGTTTGGGCATAAACACGGCTGGAAAAAGCAATAGCGATCAACAAGCCAATCAGCAACCATGTTTTGTATATTCGACAACGGTTAGAGGAGTACATTCTTTATCTGACAATCCCTGACATATTTGGGAACTGGGGAAATCCATCTTCCCTACGCATACTTCAACAAAACAAGCCTGAAGATGCACTGTGACTTAATTTAGCCGTCATAAACCAAACGCATTTTAGGCGCAGGGGTTCAAATATAAAGATAATTCGTAATTTTTACAATGAATTTTTCTTTTCAAGACATTTTATCTAACCTCATTGAATTGAATCAGATCGAGTCATAGATGAGGAGTCTCATAAAATTGAACACAGATATCGACTGACAGCCCATAAAATGGCGGCATTTCATGGGGGTGAGCCCAACAGAATATCAGGCGCATTAAAAATAGGTGTTTATACGAATTATTTTTATTGTATGATTGAAGTTCACTCTAAAAGGAGGGAAACTATGAGCACCACTATCGGCTATGCAATTCTTGCAGATCTTGGAAACATTAAAGTCTTTTCCGTCGACAAAACAGAACAAAAAACCGTTTCACTACACGCCTATCAATCGATTGAAAGCATTGAAGGACACGGCAAACTGGCAGAACTCTATAGCGACAAAGCCGGCGATTATTCCAACGCCAGCGCCGGAGGGAACAGTTCTTTTGAAACCAAAAGCGATATCGAACGAACCAACCGCTTAATCGAGAGTCTAAGCGAATTCATCAATGCTTTTGCCAAACAGCATGACGGCAAACTCTACTTATCCATTTCCAAACCGATTCACGCTCAGGTCAAAGACAACTTCACAGATTCGACTGTGGCCAAAATCAAAGTTTTTTTGGCGAAGGATCTGACCCAGCAAAAAGTAGACAGCATACTCAAAGCCTTTGAACTCTAAGGTCGACGCAACTGAATGAGGCCTGTGCTACGCTACCCCCAAAGCGTAGCCGTTTTATCCCCGTAACCTCCCCCCTGCCTGGTAGATTTTGAGTCGCCTTTGAAAATCATACGAGTCTGCCCTCGTTGATCAGAGTGTGTTAAATTCCGCTTTCCCCTGATTCCGAGTAATGAAAAACGCTACAATAACCCCAGGTTTTTAAACCCAATATTTTATTTCAGCCTGTGTTCATCCCTTTGATTGACGCATGCCACTGCACAAAGGACACTTCTTGAACTCGCTTGCCTTTTCTTCACTGGAATTACACCCGGACCTGCTCAGCAATTTGGACACCCTGGGCTATCGCCACCCGACCGACATTCAGGCGCAGAGCCTGCCACCGATTTTAGCGGGCAAAGATGTCATCGCGCAAGGCAAGACCGGTTCGGGCAAAACCGCCGCCTTTGGCCTGGGGGCATTACAAACGCTCGACCCCAAAAACTTCCAGGTACAGGCTTTGGTGCTCTGCCCGACCCGCGAGCTGGCCGATCAGGTGGCGGAAGAAATCCGTCGCCTCGCCCGCCAATTATCCAATATCAAAGTGCTGACCTTATGCGGCGGCCAATCGATTGGCGCACAGCTCAGCTCATTGCAGCAAGGCGCGCACATTGTTGTCGGCACCCCGGGACGGATTGAAGAGCACCTGCGTAAACAGACCCTCAGCCTCGAGGCTTTGAAAATTCTGGTGCTGGACGAAGCCGATCGTATGCTCGACATGGGCTTTCAGCCGTCCATTGATGCGATTATGGAACAAGTGCCCAGCCCACGCCAAACCCTGCTGTTCAGCGCGACCTTTCCCAAGCAGATCGAGCAGATCAGC
>JAWVWZ010000303.1:0-2221 GCA_033723505.1 Hydrogenovibrio sp. | reverse complement strand
TCTTTGGTTGAATCAGCATACAGAAGTGGCGGAAAAAATCGCCGAAATTGTCATCAACAATGCGCAAAGCCGCAACAAAAAAGCGAAGAAGGTCACGCGTAAGAAAATCACGTCCGGGCCGGCCTTGCCAGGAAAGTTGGCCGATTGTACCGAATCGGATATCAGTATGACCGAATTGTTCCTGGTGGAAGGGGACTCCGCCGGCGGTTCAGCCAAGCAGGCTCGAGATAAGAATTATCAGGCCATTATGCCATTGCGAGGCAAAATCTTGAATACCTGGGAGGTTGATCCTTCGCAAGTGCTGGCGTCTCAGGAAATTCACGACATCAGCGTTGCCATCGGAATTGATCCCGGGTCGGAAGACTTGTCCGGATTGCGTTACGGTAAAATTTGTATTCTGGCAGATGCCGATTCGGATGGCGCCCATATCGCCACTTTGATTTGTGCCTTGTTCGTCAAGCATTTCCCGGCGTTGGTCAAGCACGGCCATATCTATGTGGCGATGCCACCGCTGTATCGCGTCGATGTCGGCAAACAGGTGTTTTATGCATTGGATGAAGCTGAACGAGAAGGAATTCTCGATCGGATCGAGTCGGAAAAAATGCCGGGCAAAGTGCAGGTGACCCGCTTCAAAGGGCTGGGGGAAATGAATCCGGCCCAGCTGCGAGAAACCACCATGCTTCCAGCCACGCGTCGTTTGGTGAAGTTGAGCCTGGACGATACGATGTCCTTGCCGATCATGGATATGATGCTGGCGAAAAAACGATCGTCGGATCGTAAGGAATGGCTGGAAGAAAAAGGCGATCTGGCCGAGGTGATTTAAACCTGAGGGATGTCTGGCCTGGCTAAAAATCTACCAGGCGGGGGGTCAACCGTTTTCTGCGTGATGGGTTCGTTTGCCGAGTTCGCGCAGACGCTTTTTATAGTCGATAAAGTCTTCGATATATTCTTTTTGTTGTTCCGAAATCGATTCGAATTCAAGCGTCAGATAGAAGCCGCTGTGGGTGTTGTGGACGTGACGGATAAAACCGGCGATTTCGAGTTCACGGAAATAGCCTTTAGCCGGGATTTCGAAGATGACTTCGATACGAGTGCCCGGGCTGGCTTTTTTAGGGCTTTCGACGCCGACCCCGGCGATTGAAAGTTCTTTTAGGGTTCCGCGCACCGAAACGGTTTGACCTTTGATGACGACATCTCTGTCTACACGGGTTGAAGGGGCATTAAATAGCATTGTCGATAACCACTCTCAATCGAGCCTTTTGTGTTGACGAATAAACTCTGAAATTTTGGAACGGTTTGCTTCCGAAAGATCGGTAAAAGCCATTCCCATAAAGCAATTTCCTCTCACTTTGGCACTGTAAATAATTCGTGCCGCTAAACGCAAGGCTTTTTCGCCCTGAGTAGGGAGTAGGAATTCGATTTCAATTTCATTTTCTGTAAAACAGTCATGGTAAGCGACGACGCCGACGCCTTTGGTTGACAGGTCGATCATTTTGCCGTCCATATTCTGCTGTGAGCCGTAAAGCGTAACCGGCCGTTCCGTTGGCGTTCGTTCAACCTGGCGTCTGTTAAGGGTATTTGTTGTCATACCTTACCTTTCCCCTACCTTTTCGGTAGATTGTTCATTTATTCGATTCAGTTTCTATGATAAATTAACTTAATGACTGTCAACGATTATCATAGCAGAGTTGCCAGGGGATCATTCAACAGGAAGTGACATTTTTTATGTGAAAATGTCTGATTGTTGCGCCTATTTGCTTAGGTGGTACGGCCAATTACGGAGCATATCGAGTGAAGCAGTGTATCAGTGTCGAGAATATTAAGTGTGGCGGTTGCGCCAACAGCATCCGAAAGAAACTGTCCGCAATAGAGGCGGTCAATGCCGTGGACGTCGATGTTGAATCTGGGCAGGTCTCCTTTGAAGCGGAGACGGACGCCACTCTGGAAGAAGTTAAAAGCCTGTTACGTGCCCTGGGGTATCCTGAGACAGGAACTCAGGCAGGATTGAGTGCCGCAGGGGCGAAAGCCAAATCCTATGTTTCCTGTGCCCTCGGAAAAATGAGTGACGAAAATGAATCCCTCCCTAAACGATAATTTAGATACAAAGAGACCATTCAAAGCATGAGCCAGCAGATGATTAACTACGAAGGAATCGAACATCAGACCGTTTCCGAGTTTACCGAAAAAGCCTATCTAGATTATGCGATGTACGTGATTCTGG